>JAWABJ010000009.1:0-6786 GCA_038884755.1 Candidatus Norongarragalinales archaeon | reverse complement strand
AGCGCGCGCGCGGGTGTTTGAGCGCCCGCCCAAATAACCGCCCACACACGCACCTGGCGCGCTAAGGTTGCGGCTTTAGCTGCGTTTCCGGCGTCGCTCAACAGACTTTCGCACATCGCGCGCGCGACGTCGCACCACCCGCCCACTGCCGCCGCAATTGTCGCGACCATGCGCGCGGCTAAAGCAAATCCACCGCCGCGACGCTTCATTTTCCGCACGCCGGCGGGCGTATCGCAGAGCTTGAGCGCTTCTAAAGTCTGTTCCGCGCGCGCTTTTTTTTGCGCTTCCACAACGCTGCGCACCTCTTCAGCGTCGCGCGCTTCAGCCGTGAAAGCCTCAAACGCCCATTGTGCGACGTGTTGCGTCGCGACCGCCAACGCGCGCGGGTTTGCGCTGTAATAGCGCTGCTCTTGCGCGTAAGCGCTGTTGTCGAGCAAAAGCGCATCACACATCCACGCGCCGGCGTCGTAGTTGTAACGCGCAGCCGGCGGCGCAACAACGCGCAACGCTTCGACGTCGCTAACCGCTTGCGTCGCATTGTTTAACTCATTCACCGCGCTCGCTGCGGTCGCGTGCAGCGTCGCGGTTATGCGTTCGCGCTCAAACGTTGCTTCAGCGCCGCCGTCGCTTTTGTGCAGCACATCCACCCACACCTCTGCGCCGCGCGCGCGGGCTATGAGCTGCTCAAACTCAATCGCGCCGACGCCGCCGACGCAGATGTAATGCACGCGCTCGACGTCGTGCAAGCTGACGCCCTCGCGAATTACAGACGTTGCGACGATGCACGGTGCCGGCGCCTTGCTGTTCACAACGATTTGCGTAAACGCTTCACTTTCGCGCTCATCAGCGTTCACGCACACGAACTGCACGCCGCGCGCTTCTAAGTGTGCGCGAAGTGTAAGCAGCTTCGCGCCTTTGTCGTTCATGTAAATGACCACCAGCCGGCCGGCGGCAACGGCTTCAGCTGCCACCACAGCTGCTGCTTCAGTGAGTGTAACTCCATCAACTTTAACCGCGCGCGCGGTCGCTTTTTTTTGCGGTCGCGTCAGGCGTAACATGCGCAACCCGCTGAACGCCGGCGCGCTCGTAGGGTAAGGCGTTGCTGTAAGCGTGCATCGGCGCTTGAATTGTAGCGCTGCATCACACAAGTTTGTAATCGCTCTGTGCATGAAGTCAGCCGACGCCGATGCCGCTAGGTTGTGCGCCTCATCAATCACCAATAGCCGCTCGGTGATAAGTTCGCCGGCGCGCTCGAGCAAGCTGGGCAAGCTGTGGTAAGTCGTTGCAATGAACTTGCAATTTAGCGCGTCAGCTAGGTGGTCGTCGCTCTTTGCTCCGCCAAACCAAACTGCACCGCCAGCGCCGGCAGCTTGCTTAGCAAGCAAGCGCGTCGGCGCAACGAACACCACGCCGGCGGCGTCGCTTTGAGCAAGGTCGCGAACGGCGTACGTCTTGCCCGCGCCGGTCGGACAAACGAGCGCGCGCCCAGCGAGTGCGCCGGCATCTACACCTAAGCGCATTAGCGCGTCGCTCACAAATTCGCCGTCGCTCATAGCGAGCTCGTCGCTGGCGTTCAGCGCGTTTGCAGCGACGAGAATCCGCGCGCCTGTTGACCTGACAACGTCCAGCGAAGCGATTTTCTGGGCGAATTTTTGCGCAAAATTCGAGCGGTTGAACGCCTCAGATTGCTGCAGCAATTCGAGCGCTAAAGCACCGCCCAACCGCTTCCCGAACCCGCCCACGTATGCAGCTAGCCACGCAAGGTAGTTTGCGTAGCCCTCTATTTTTTTACCAGCGCCGGCAGCCACCAGCGCTCTGTGCGCGTTCAGTAGCGCCGGCGGTGCGCTGGTTAGGTCGTGCTCAACAATCCGCGCGCGCGCTGGCTCTTTGCGCGTGTGTGCCGGCGTTGCTTTCGCTTGCTCTTTGCGCGCCGGCGCGCTTGGAATTGGCAGCGGCGTAGCGGTGTCGTACACGCGCAAGCCACACGTCAAATAATGCGGCTGGCTGAGCGTGCCGGCGCAATCGTCAAACTTAGCGCCATCTGGAATCGCTAATCCTCGCTCATCACTTTCTCGCGCAAACCATTCTCGCGCGCACTTCGCTGCGTGTTTGTGCGCTCGCGGATTAGTGTTTGTAGTCTGTACAATCACTTTCAAACCGCACCCTGTTGGGCTGACTGCGAACGCGATTACATGCGTGAACGCATTGCGTTCGCGCGCGCGCGCGAAACGCATTGCGTAATCACAAAAAGCAATCTGGCTTTGCCTAGCGCGCTCTTGTGTGCTTTTGTCGCCGTCTATGTCTATGCAAACCAGCCCTGTGTAATTTGTAATGTCTGCGTCATTATGACCTACAGGACAAAAGCCGGTAGGTATGAAGAACCCTAACGCATCCTTGAGGGCGCTGATGTGCGATTTGTCAGCGCCCTCAGCGACCGCTCGACGCAACTGCTGCACGCGATTCAAATGAGCGGGAGCGTTTGATAGATCAGCAAGCTCGCTGAGGGTTATAGCTTTGTTGCGCGCTTTTGCGCGCACCGATTGCTCTTGAAACGTTATCTTTGCATCCATTTTGTGATTTTTGAAGCCCGCTGGCAGTAATGCCGGCGGGCTTTTTTTTACAAATCTGCAGCGCTTTGAAAGGCGACGCAAATGCGCTTGAGCGACAAAACAAAACGCCCGTTCTTAAACTCAACAGGAACGAACGACGCGGCGGCCGTAACAGAAAAACCCACGCCGGCGTCGCGCAAGGCATTTAATCCTCTAACTAACTGCTCGCCAGCTTCAGCGATTGCCGCGCGGCGAGTTCCTTGTGTGATTGTGAAGCGCCGCCTAACTAAATCCACATAAGCCTTCGGTATTTCAAAAACAAATTCCTGACCGTCAGGGCTTAAGAACTCTTCTACGTTCTGATTTAGAACAGATTTCGGAAAAAGCGCGAACATCTGTTTAGCCGCTAATTCAGCAGCCTGACGCCGCCCGCCGGCTGGCATCGTTGGCGCTATTGCGTCTGCAATTTCGCGAAGTAGGTTTGAGTTGTGCACTAACTCAACAGCCGCAACACGTCTGCCTATCACGCTACTTATTCGCTCTGTTGTTTTTTTTGCAATTCTCTGAAAGCGTTGCATTTCGCCTTCTGCGTAATCCATAGCGCTTTGTATTGCGTCTGCATCTACAAAAATAACTTTCTTCATGCGCGTTTTTTGCAAATTTACAAACGCATTGCGAGCGGCTTTTGTAAATGAATTCCTAACGCTTGTTACTTTACAACAAGCTTTTTACCGCTCTTCGCTTCCCACGCCGCTACTCTGCACTCTTCGCAGCAGTAGCGTTGCCACGTAGTGCGCGGCGAAAAAGCGTTGCCACAGTGCCGGCACGCTTTTTCGCCGGCGGCTGGCTTGTGAAAGCCGATTGGGCGGCGCGCGTCAGGTGCGCCGTTCGCTGGCGTGTGTGCTGTGGTGGTTGTGTGTGCTGCGGTGGTTGTGTGTGCTGCGCTATCAATCGACTCTACGACCGACCTGAATTGGTAGTAATTGGCGTAATAGATGCAGCCTAAAAGCGCGATTTCGGCAAGGAGCGCCAGCAACCCGAACGCCTTTCCGCGCCCTGTTGCGCGGGCGGTGTGGTCTGCTTCTAAACGCGCATTGCGCTCATCTGTAGCGCGCTCGATTTGTTCAATCCGCCCTTGTGCGCGCTCGATTTGCCTTTGTGCGCGCTCGATTTGTCGGCGCGCACTGGCGGGCAGTGAACCGTCAGCGCGCTTTTGGGCGCTTGCGGCGGAAATCGCTTCGCGGGCTGCGGCAATTGTAGCGACGTGGTGCGACGTTAGGCTGTCTGAGCGCACGACGCTAGCGGAGCCGTGTGCGTCTATAATTGCATTTTCGGCGCCCCAGTAGGCAGCTAATGTGCTGAGAGCGATAAGTGTCAGGCTGACGAACGCCAAAGCGCTTAACGCGCCGTCGCGTAGGTGGTTTACAGCAACGCGCTCGGCTGTAGCACGCTTTAAAGCCTCTACGGCACCAGCAATTACAACGCCTACAGCGATGCCAGCCCACATGGGCAGCGCGGGCGTGGCGAGCTTAAAAATCGCGTAGGCGCCGGCGGTTAGGGTGATGGCGTTGCATAAAAAGCCAAAGCCTACTGCGGCAAGGTAAATGCGCCTGTAATCGTTTAAGTATGGCTTCGGCTCAAACTTTTCCCGATACCTTTGCAGAGCGGTTTCGCGCGATTTGTTGTTAAACATGCGCGCAAATTTGTTTTGGAACAACATTTTTGTTTTTTTTTGCAGCCAGCTGGTGGTCGTGCGCCGGCTGGCTTTTTTTTTACAAAGTGCGCGCACTTAGTGGCCGCGCGCATAGCCTTTTATCCGCTCAACCGTCGCTAGCGTTAATTTCCCATCCTTAATTTCTCTATGGTAGGCGTCGTAAAGCCACGAATCTGTACAAATGGCCGTATAAACGCGGCCTGTGGGCGTTTCCCAGCGACAAAGGTAGTGGCCATGACTACTGGCCAACCTAACTGAACAATTGTAGCGCCGGTAGCGCTTTGGCATGTGGTCTGTGTAGTTCATTTCAAAAGCTTTGAAAAATCACGAATGAGGGTGCCTACTACTCTCGAAAGCGGCAGCTGAACGCGCTCGGACGTGCGTTCAAGCTCTTCGCGCTCGGCGTCGGTTAGCGAAAGGGTGATGCGCGGCTTTTTGGTAAGCCGTCGCGCGGATGGCCGGCGCTTCTTGGTCTGGTGCGTCATGTTTTTTTTATGTGTTAAATGATGCGACAAACATACGTACAAAAACGCGCAACTTTGCGCCGAGCGGGCTGTATTTTTTTTTGCGGCGGCTTTTTTTAGGGAACGGTCATTTGAGCAGCCGGCGCACTTGCTCAGCAGTGTAACACCCGCCGCGAGCGGTGCGGTGGTGGGTGGCGTTGAGGTGCGCGGCTATTTCGCGAAGCGAGCAGCCTGAAGCGCGCAACATCTGTGCAAGTGTTCGAGCGCGGGCGGTGTTTTCGTTTGTTCGAGCGCGCTCGCTGCACACTGCACGCCCTCTCTTACGCGCCTCATCAGTCAAGTTTGCCGGCGTCCCTAACCGCGCGCCTTGCGCTTTTTTAGCGGCAAGCGCTGCACGTGTGCGCGCGCTGATTAGTTCGCGCTCATGTTGCGCGACGCTTGCAAAAATGCCAAGCGTCAGGGTGTTGAGCTCTGGAACGTCGAGCGCGCGAAACTCTACGCCGCTTGCGCGCAAGTCAAACAAAAAAGCAACGTCGCGCGCAAGGCGGTCGAGCTTTGCTACAACCAGCAGCGCGCCGGCAGCGCGTGCGGCGGCGATGGCGGCTTGAAGCTGCGGGCGCTGGCGGCTCTTGCCGCTTTCGACCTCTACGAACTCCGCGACGACGTTGCAGCCCGTCGCTGCGATTGCCGCGCGTTGGGCCTCAAGCCCTAAGCCGCTCTTGCCTTGCGCTTGCGTGCTTACCCGCAAGTAAGCGACGCACGGGCGCTGGGCTGTGGCGGGTGTTTGTGGATTGGCGGTGGGTTGGTCGCAGCAGTTCATAGCGTTTGCTTTTTTTTGCGTGAATTGTTGCGACAAAGGTAATAAGGCTGTAACAATTCACAAACACCCGTTTAATAAATGTTACAGTCTTGGGCAAAAAAAAATGAGAAAATTCAGAGAAGTGCGCGCGGTCATGACGCGCGGCGTTAGCGAAGTCGTCGAGCTAAACCCGCAGCTGGCTTTTGCGCTGGATTTGTTCGCGTCGGCTGTTGTGCGCTGGCTCTTCGGCAAAGGCCCTGACCCGTGCGCAAGCCCTCACAGAGACGGGCGACGACTGAACGCTGCTTTTTTGCGCGGCGATTACCACCGCTCGCTGCACGTGTTTAGCGGGCACGGCGTAAATGTGTGGTTCATCGTGGACGTCATAAGCGCAAGCGAAGCGGACGCGCTGAACGCCTATAGCGTCGGGCCGGTCGTGCCTGAATTTGCGCCCACGCGGCTCGGTGATTACGCCGGCGACGAGGTGGCGCTGATTACGCTTCTGCTGCCTAGCGAATACTAGGCGCGCCGGCGTTTTAGGCGCTTCGCTCGACTAAAAGTTTGAGCTACCGCCCTCGCTGTTGTCGCGTTTGTCGTCGGGCGCGGGTGGCGCCGTCGTTGGTGGGTTAGCGTTTGGCGAAAGGGCCTCGAGCGCGCTTAAGAGCGCCGCAATTGCTTTTTTTTCTTCAGCGCGCTTAGCAGCTTTTGCGGCTCGCTGGCGGCGTGTGGGTGGTGGTGTGTGCATGGTGTAGGTGTGTGTGGTGCTGTTTTTTTTAGGCGTTGTCCCGTAAAAGTTGACCTATCTCTTTAAAAAAAACCTCAACTTTTACGGGACAACGAGCTAACCAGTCAAGCGCAAAACGTCCGCTTCTTCGCCGCTTTGCGCCCAGCGTTGGCGGGCTGCGGCTTCGATTTCAGCGCGCCACCTCGCAAGCTTTCCGCACGCCGGCGTCAGGCGAATCAGGCGACGCTTGCCGCCGCGAACGTGGTCAACGTCGTGCACGCAGCGCAAAAGCTTGCGCGCTTGCTCTTCGCTAATCTGCAGCCCGCACAGCTCAAGCGCTGCAGACTGAGCGAACGCTATTGCACGACTGTAGTCATACGTTCCGCCCAGCGCCGCAATGCGCTCTAAAAGCGCGCGCGCGGGTGTTTGAGCGCCCGCCCAAATAACCGCCCACACACGCACCTGGCGCGCTAAGGTTGCGGCTTTAGCTGCGTTTCCGGCGTCGCTCAACAGACTTTCGCACATCGCGCGCGCGA
>JAWABJ010000008.1:0-8354 GCA_038884755.1 Candidatus Norongarragalinales archaeon | reverse complement strand
GCCCAGAACGCTTCCGCGAACTCGCAGAAGAGATGGCAAAGGGCCGGCGCGAACTCGCTGAACTGAACGCAAAGCAGCGCGAACTAAACAGAGAGTTCTCTGCAGCAAAGTTGCCAAAAGACAGCCTCGTAGCGCTTAGGCTCGAGTACTCCAAATTAACCAAGCAAGTAGCCGAGCTATCTAAGGCGGAAAGAGAAAGCGAATTCGGTCAGAAGTTGATAAAAGATGCCGCGCGCATCAAAAAAGAGATTGACGGCGTCGAACAGTCAATGGGTCGCTTCACGGGCAACGTAGGTAATTACAAGTCAGCCCTCAGCGGGCTTGGCAACGTCATGGCGGCCATAGGCATCGGTTTCAGTGTCGGCGAAATCGTGAACCAAAACGCTTTGCTGTCCGACGCCGTCGCCAATGTCGCGAAAACGACGGGCCTCGCCGTTTCTGAAGCCGACAAGGTAAGGCAGGCTCTCGAAAAGATTGACACCAGGACTTCGGTGCTGAACTTGCTAAAGATTGCAGAGATAGGCGGGCAGCTGGGAATCGCCGGAAAAGACATCGAGACCTTTACCATTGCTGTGGACAAGCTGAACGTTGCCCTTGGCGATGCCTTCGGCGGCAACGTTGAAGAGCTGACGCGCGTCATCGCTGGCATTCGCAACTCGCTTGCAGACTTTCGCACCGACGACGCCGCAGACGACATGCTTCGCCTCGGCAACGCGCTCAACTTCCTCGAAAGTCAGGGCAGCGCAACAGCGCCGGTGATTTCGGACTTCGTCAGCCGCATATCAGGTATTGCCGGCCCACTTGGCGTAAGCACCGAGCAAATCTTCGGCCTGTCCACTGCGCTGGCCGAACTGAACGTCAGCCCAGAGCGCGGCGCAACAGCTGTGTCGAGATTGCTGCAAGAGATAGCCAAAGCACCGGAAGCTTTTGCAAAGTCGCTTGGGTTCAGCGGCAAACAGCTCGATGAGTTCATCCAAACAGCAAACACCGACTTGGTCGGCGCGCTTGCGATGGTTTCAAAAGCCCTTGCCGAAGGCGGCGACGGCACCAAGAACTTCGCGCAGACGCTCGATGAGATAGGCATCGGCCAGGCCGGCGCCATCGAGGTGCTGGGCAAACTTGGGCAAGGCACCGAGCTGCTCACCAAGCGCATCGAACAAAGTTCGGTGGCCCTGCAAGGCACCGACAGCCTGCTCGAAGAGTTTGACAAAAAGAACAACAACGCCGCCGCCGCAGTGGACAAACTGCAAAAGGCGTTTCTCAACCTCATCACCGGCGAAGGCGCACAGACGGCAATCCAGGTGGTCGCCGAAGCTCTTGCCGACCTGCTCAAGACGCTCGAAAGCACACTAAACTTAGTTTTCGACAACGCAGAAGAGTTTGGAACGCTCACCGGCGTAATGTTCGCCTTCAGCAAGCCAGGGCAGATAGCCAGCGAAACCCTTCGCTCGATAGCTATCTCTTCACAAACGGCCACCGCCGCCACCGTCCGCCAGACTATCGCAACGCAAGCGTCAACGGTCGCCACGCGCGCACTGGCTGCAGCCCAAGCCGCACTACCTCTACTTGCCGTCGTCGCTGGCATCTATGCAGTAGTCAAAGCCTTCGAGGTCTATAACGAAAACCTAAGCGCAACAGCCAAAGCAACCAAGGCCGTCGAAGAGGCGCAAAAGTCCATCGCCGAAAGCAGCGCCGCCGAAATAGCCGCCGTAGAACGCTCGATTGGTGTGCTTCAAAGCGCAACAACGACCCAACGAGAACGCGCAAAAGCAATCCAAGAACTCACATCGAAGTACCCTGATTACCTCGAAGGCATAAACCTCGAAATTCAGAGCGCCGAAGCGCTGACCAAAATCCAGCGCGAACTCACTGAAGAGATTATCCGTTCTGCCGCCGCACGCGCGAAGGCCCGCGCGCAAGAAGAGATAACCGCCAAAATTGTCGAGCAGCGCCTCAAAATTGCCGAAGAAGAAAAGAAAGCAGCAGAGGGCCGCCGGACGGTGTTCGTAACTAATGAGCAAATCATCGAGCGCGAACGCGAAAAGCTCGCCGAACTCGAAGAGCAACTCGAGCAGACGGGCAAAAAGTTCGATGAAGCCTTCAACTTAGACAAACCGCGAAAGTCAAGCGTTATCGAAATCGTTGACCCAAAGAGCCTGAAGCAGCAAGAAGCCCAAGCTGTCGAGCAGGTAAAATCTATTGCCCTTTCGATAAGCAAAGAGGAAAAGACCGCGCAAGACAAAGCCATCGCCGAACGTCGTAAGCGAGAAGAGGAAGAGCTGCGCCGGCAGGAAGCGCAGGCCAAGCGCCTGATTGAAATCCAGCGCAACGTCCGCAGTTTGTCCATCAGCGAGGAAGGCAAGTACCAGCAACAAATCGCCGAACTCGAAGAGCGACGCATACGCGCACTCGAAGAAAACCAGCAGCGCATAGTTACACTACGCAAGTCTATCGAAGAGCGCACCGGCAGACGCATAAACGTCCAAACAACTGAAGAGATACGCAAGCTGCCTGACGCCAAGCCGGCCGACATCACCGAAGCCGACCTCATAGATAAAGAGAACGAAGCTATCAAACAAGCCTTCGAGCGGCAGCGCCAACTCATCGAACAAGAGCGCAAAGCCTCGCTCGAACGCCGCGAACAGGTGCTGCGAACCCAACTGCTCGAGGTCGCCAAAATCGAGGCCGAAACAGAAAGCAAATCAGCGGACATCGCACTGAGCGAACTCCAATCATCCTTCGACAAACGACGTAAGGTCATTGAACAAGAAGCCGAACAGCGCAAGCGCGACCTTCGCACGCTCGAAGTGAAAGGCGAAATCAGTGAGCAAGAGCGCGCCCAGAAAGAAATCGAAGTCAACATCGAAGTAAACACGCGCAAACTGTTGCTCGAGCGCGAATACGCCCAGCGCACTAGCGAAATCGTCGAACAACTCAAGCAGGTGCGCATCGCCGCCGCGAAGGCTGAACTCGAAGTGCAACTCGAAGCTATCAAGCAAAGAGAGCAAGCCGACATCGCCGCCGCGCAACAAGAGCAAACCGACCTTGGCGTTGACAATGCCGACAAAATAGCCGCCATACGCGCAAGGGCAGCAGCCGAAGCTATTGCAGCCGAACAAACCTTCGCTCAGGCCGTGAAAGAGGCAACAGCGCAAAGCGAACAAGTCCAGCTCGACGCAATCGCATCCATCAACGCTGCACAACAAGCCGCCCACGAAGCCGAACTCGCTCGAATTGAAGAGCAAAAAGCGCGACGCCAAGAGCTGCGCGACCTCGCCCTCGATGTCGCCGGCGACTTGAGCAGCAAACTCTTTGAAATCAACCGCAACAACCTGCAAGTGGAAACCGAGGAGCGCATAAAAGCTATTGAAGTTGAGTTTGAGGCAAAGAAGAAGCGTGCCGGCCAAAACCAAAAAGCCATCGAGCGCTTGGAAGCCGAACAGGCTAAGCGAAAGGAAGAGATTGAAAGGCAGGCCGCTGAAAAGCGAAAGCAGATAGCTATCATCGAGGCAATCATCAACACCGCCATCGCCGTCGCGCGCGTGGCTTACAACCCTATTCTCGCTGCCGCCACTGCAGCGCTAGGCGCCGTGCAAATAGCGGTCATCAAGTCGCAGCGCTTTGCGAAGGGCGGAAAGGTCGGGAAGCGAGACGACGACAACACAGGCATCTACACCGTTAGCGAATGGCAAGCCATGCCTGACGTCAGCGAAGGTGGATACACCAGGCCGGCCGGACGCATAGACGACACCGGGCACCGCATCGCAGGCAAACTGTCTCGTCGAAATGCCGTCGTGCACGAGGGTGAATACGTTGCGCCAGCGTGGATGGTCAAGCAGATGCCGGCGCTCTTCGAGCGATTGGAACGCATTCGAATAAGCCGGTCGGCGTCGTCGTTTAGCGACCTCGTAACGTCAAGAGCTCAAACTCTTAGTCGTCGGACGTACATAGATGCCAAGATTGCGAACTTCAAACATGTGTTCGCTGGCAGCTTCCAGCAGGGCGGGTTTGCAACGCAAGCGCCGGTGGTCATCAGCCAGCCCGTGCAGCCTCAGTCGCAAGTTGTCGAGGTCAGCGCTATGGCTGCGTTCGACGAAGAGCAAGTCCGACTGCTTGCAGAGCGCATAGCCAATGAGGCCGCCATCGCCCTTCGCCGTTCGCTCGCTGAAGGGTTGAACGACGCCAACCGCAGGCTTGAGCGAGAGGCAGCGCTTGAGCAGCGGCGAACTGTATAAACAACCTCACACCTACTTAACTATATGGCAATTCAAGTACTTGAGGCACCGCCCGCGCAACCGGTAGCACTTTCGGACTGCTTCTATTGGAAGCTGCAGCCGCAACCTTCTGACATGTTCACCACCGCCGGAAGCAAGGCGACGGTCGTGCTTACGTTCAACGCGAACCCAAGCGCGCCAGCCGACGGCACGCAGTTCACGCTTTGGGGGCAGACGCTTGAGGTGCAGTCCGCGCAGGATAGCACGCCGTACTCGTTCAAGGTGTACAGCGGCGACTCGAACGCTACCATCAACGCGTTCTATGCGATGCTGCTCTCAAACTACATCTTCATCAACGCGACCACCGTCGAGGTTGATTACACGACTAACACCATAACCATCGCCTGGAACGACTGTGGCGAGCAACCCAACTTCGCTGCTGCACAGATGAACTTTGCACCGCTGTCGTCGGTGTTGAGCGCGAACGTTAACAACGGCACGACGCCGGCGTTGCGCGACAATTTCAAGGTGCTGCTCAGACTTTGGCGTAACGACATCGTCGGCAGCAATGGCGGGTTCGTTACCGCCTTCGAGGCGGTGTCGCCGCAGGGTGCTTGCTCTACGCCGAACGTCATCACCTTCGACGCCATGCCTATCGCTCGCCAGACGCTCATGACGCGAATGCCTCAGATTGACAGCAACGCACACCCGTCGGTCGGTCATGACGGCCCTCTTCAGTACTTCGCACTATTCCACGGCTACACATACTACGACGGTGCAGAGGTCAGGTCTGGCGAGTTCACCTCGACCGTCCCGCGCGCGGTGCTGAATGCTTACTTCGAGCCTAATGACGCCTACAAGATGCGCCGCTTTTGGCCTGGCGCCGCAGGCGGCTACCCACCCTTTCAGACACATCGAAAGTGGCTGACCTCGAAGCCGCTCTATCATCACATCTTGCGAACAAGCCGAGCCTGGATGTGGTACATGGTAAACGAGGCTATTGAGACCATCGGCACCCTTGAGGCTCGGTTTGTCGTGGATTTGGGTACCTCGACGCCGGTGCACGATGTTGCGGTTCCAAACTCGCAGTACGGCGTCAACGCTGTAAATGTTTCGCCTGCCTACGTTGCATCACTCATTGGCCAGCCAGTTGAAAACATCAAGAGCTACTTCGTAGCCGTCCGCAACAACGGCGTCCAAATCACCGAGGCGACGAACTTCACGATGGTTGACGAATGCAAGCCGGATACCTACACTGATGTCTATTTTCTTGGCAAATACGGCGGCATCGAGACGATGGCCGTCGAAATCATTGAAGAGGGTGTCAGTCAGGACGCCGAAGAGGCGTTGACCTCTATCGCTTGCGGCGCCGGCCGCTTCAACCTCGCCGCCTACGGCGGTCGCACGCTCACCGGTGTGCGCTCGTTCCAAACATTCAAATTGCGCGCGTTGGACAACAGGCCTGTAGCGCTCGAGTTCTTTCGACACATGCGCGCATCTCCGCAGCGGTGGATACGCCTGACTGACGACGCCGGCAAGCCGATTGCCTGGAAGCTGCTTGTTGACGTCGGCAGCATAACCATCAAAGAGGCAGGCGGCTCGGTAGAGCTGCTGTTTAGCGGTAAACTCAATGATGCGCCCATTCAGCGAGGCAATGAACCTGAATTTTAGCGAGTCATGTCCGTCGTCATCACCGCAAACAACCTCAGACCTGAAGCCGTCGCGCGGCTTGGCGTAACGCAAGTGCAGTTAGACCTTGCCGACACCTTCCGCGTGCCGCTCACCAGAGAGGTCGAACGCCTGCAGGATGGCGGACGCATCAAGCGCGACGGCGCGCTAAGGTTCAGCCTGCCTCAGAGCTTAACGAATGACGCCGTGCTCGTTGACTACGCCACGCCGCTCACTGTTGACAGGTCTGCCGACTATATAGATGTGAGCCTGTTCGTTGACGGCGTGCCGATGCCGTTCACGCGCATGTACGTTGTGGGCAAGAATGATAAGCAACGGCAGTGGGAAGTTGAAGTCGAGCCAGGCGACGTGCATTGGTCTGAGGCGGCAAGCAACAAAAGGGTCAAGGACATTGACTTCGGTTGGTTCGAGTTCACGCATGCAAACATCTTAGCCTCGTGGCAGCAGCCTCAATATGACGGCGACTTTGAGCCGGAAGCAGGTGGTGCGAACAAAGCCTACTATTGGCCCGTCGTTGACTACGGCAACTGGGTTGATAGGTCAGAGTCAGACCAGAACGACGATGCGCCTGTCAAGATGGTCGCCATCGAAGACCTGCGCCCGTTCATCAACCTTGCCTATGCCCTCCGGCGCGGGTTTGCAGAGATAGGCTGGAAGTTGGTCAGTCCGGTGCTCGACACTGCTTGGGCGCGCCGGCTCTGGTGTTACCTGCTCAAGCCAGACTACTATGAAGGTGTAGGCGCTGACGGAAACAAATACGGCAAACTTTGCCGCATCATTGGGCGAAGCCCACAAGACGACCTTCAAGTTGACACCCTTTCATCGAGCCAACAGCGGTTCATCTACTTTCAAGCGCTCGAGTTTGCCGGCAGCACGTCGGCGACGCTCTTGCACGCCAGCGGCCCGTCGAAGTGGTTGTGCGGCATCAAGAACGAGTTACCCTTCAAGGCAAGGTTTCGCATCTCAATCAAGTGCGACATCAAGACGACATCGCTGCCCGTTCTTCCGCGCTCGCTGACGTTTAACGTTCAAGAGGTCGTAGGTACACAGAACAACCAGCTTACTGGCTTAATCCTTTCCGAGGACGTTACGATTGAGGTGCAGCCCAACGCGACCACCTTCTTTTCAGCTGACTTCGAGTTCGACTTAGAGCCTGGCCAGCGCGCGGCAATTCACTGGATGAGCGAGTTCGCTGGAGACGCCTTCATCGTTGCCAAGGGTCTGTACTTCAGGTGCGAGCCGGCAAATAGAGCCTTCACGCGCGGCGACGCTGTTGACGTGCGCACGGCGCTACGCGACGACGTTACACTGCTCGACTTGCTGAAGGCCTACATGCACATAATCAACGGGCGCGTCAAGACCGACTACGTCAGTCGCACCATTGAAGTGCATCCGGCGCGACAGGCAAAGGTTTATGATGAACAGGTCGAGGGCTTCATTGATGAGGGCGCGCAAGCTGTTGACGTCAGCCAGCGCGTGGTTGCCGACTCATTCTCGCTTCAGTTTAAACGCATAGACCTGAAGCGCTTCAGCCGCTTCGCCTTCGAGCAGTCAACTGACGCATACGTCAAGAGCTTGCCGCTGGCAGAGCCGCCGCACTCGCTGAAGGTTCTGAACGGCGAAGACCTTCAGGATGAGGTCGAGCAGTTCGACAATCAGCTGTTCGAGCCTACGCTTGAGGGTCAAAGTCCATTGCTAAAGGTGCAGCAGTACAAGTTCATCAACAATCCGGCAACCGAGTACGCGCCGCGCCCTTACCTTCCGCGCTTGTGGGACAACGACGACGGCGAGCGCGCCTTTGACATCGGGCCGCGCATCCTGTTTGCTTTCGGCTATGTGAAGCAGAAGAACCCGCGCCCACTGAGCGCGAACCTTGCAGACACGTTTGCTAGCATCTTCTTTGATGAGCCTGACGCATCCACCTCAACGTTCGGCTATGCGACGCAACTGCGCACCTGGCCTGTTGACCCTGCGCCGCTCGTTGATGGCAGCGTCGTGTTCGACGGCGCGCGGCCGTCGCTGTTTGCAATGTTTTACGCTCAAGAGTTTAAGGACAGGCAAAAGGGTGTTCAGGTAGAGGTGCTTCAGTTCGTAGATGCAAGAGAGTTCAGCGCTTTCGACTTTAGGCGCCGCTACTCTTTCATGTACGAGGGTCGGCAGGTCAGCGCGTTTGCACTTCAGTTGCGCGACTTCCAGCCGCCGCTGCCTACGCCTGTCATTTATGAGGTGCCGGCCCAGACCACGAGCCGCTGTTCGCTGCCATGCTCTTGCCTGTTCAGGCAGTGCGACTACTTTCAAGAGTTTAATGCAGAGATTACGCCGGCGACCTTTGAGCAGATGCGCATACGGTCGTTCAAAGTTGAGGGCAAAGAGATGATTGAGGCGCCGGTAGTGTTGGGCAAGATGAACGTCATTGATGTCGGCGGCGCTTTGTATGTGGCGAACTTGGTT
>JAWABJ010000007.1:0-8603 GCA_038884755.1 Candidatus Norongarragalinales archaeon | reverse complement strand
AAGCGCGCACGCGCCCCACAATACGTATTTGAGTTGCTTATTCATTTGGGATTAGGTAGTAATGCCTGCTTGCGATAAACGTTGCAACACCGAGTTTCGGGTCGTATCGTTGAAGGTGAAACTACTGTTGTCCTCAATCGATTGGCGCAAAGTTTGCCCGCGCCGCCCACATTCTGTGTTGGCAAAGTGGTTATTAACCAGCTTAATTTGCTCATTGTTGAGACTCAGCAACATAGAGGCGGCTTGTTCTTTGGACGTGCTGGATACGCTTGGGCTTACCCAAATGTCCCACACGTCCAGATCCATTGCCGCGCAAATTTGTTCCGCAATTTTTTTTGCGTTTGGCCCCACGGGCGTTTCTTGGTTTTGCGCGAATTGCGTAGGCACAAGTTCGGGGTTTGTCAGGGGCACAATGCCGCGCGTGTTGAGGTATTTGGTAAAAAATGAGCGCAATAGGATTATAATGACGATGGCGGCGATTATCGCGCCAATTCCTGCAATCCAGTTGCCATATTTTTTCCAAAACTCGCCCATTACTCAGCTTCAAAAATTTTGCTCAAGAAAATTACGGCACAAAGTTGCGGAGTTTCGGGCGTTTTTAGGTAAACAAGCGCGCAAAGACGCTTTTGCCCATCGCAAATTAGTGCATCGATTTGCACAAAAATGTGTTCAAAAATTTCGGGGGCCTTGGCGGGCAGGAAGTTGTAGCCCATCGACGCAATCATCTCGGGGCCAAACATACCCGCCATTGGCGGTAATTTTTTTTCGCTTTTGGCTTGCGAAACGCCCTGCTGTATGGCCTCTCGGAAGGTATCTTCCTTACCTAAGTCGAGTTCCTGAACTCGCCCGGTTTCGACAAAGTCGCTTAACAACTGGCTGAGGTTGAGCATATTGCGCTTTGATTGCGTGAGAAATTAGCGTAAAAAGAAATACCAAATCGCGACCAAGGCGATTGCGGTCAACAGGGCCCAAAACCAAGGTTTCGAAACTAATTTGTCCTTCTCCAGCTTGGCGGCGGCTTCGGCGGCGGCTAGGCCTTCCTTCTTCCCGCGCTCAAAAGCTTCAGCCTCAAGCTTTTGCATTATCGCACGCCCTGCGGCGTTGGCGTCGTTGGGCACGCCTTGGGCGTTGGTGGCTTGGCTGGTGTTGGTGTTGCCGGTTGCGGTTGGTTCTGCCATATTGTCAAGTGTTTAGCGCAAGTTACACAAAAAAGTACACGAAAACGCCTATGGCAACCAAAATTAGTGCCACCAGCCACCAGTATTTGAGCAACCAAGCTATGAAACCCGATTGCGTTTTTTGGTTATCGCCTTGCGTTTCGCCGCCCCCGCCCTGGAATTCAAGCCCGGCGGCCTTGCATTTTTCCCTGTCAAAATTATTGCCTACGCAATATTGCGCATATTGCGACCGAAGGAACGAAAGGCAGGAATTGGGGTTCGCAAACCCATCTATTCCCGCCCTAGTACATATGCCTAATTGGCTTTGCGTAGGCCCGCCACCGGGTTGCGCAGTCTGCTGAATAGGCGTGCCTTGTGAAGAGTTAAACCCCGTGTCAATAAATTGATTTTCAGGCAATTGGCCTTTACAAAAATAGTCGTCCTTAGCCTCTTTGGGCCAAGAATGCCACCCCATAGGGGCTGCAGGCACGTAGACTGTCTGACCGTTTGGGCAAGTGTAATTAGGCATTTTTGCTTAGTTTTAGCACAATTAGCAAAATAACAACCCCTGCAATTAACGCAATAACCAAAATTGGCCAATGAGTTGCAACTGAAACGTTTTTGCTTGGCGTTTCTAGTTCGTTTTTCATCCTTTCTAGCTCATTTTCAGCTAGTTGCGAACTTGCTACAGCCTGACTGTACTGCTGTTGGGCCTCTTGCTTTTCAGCCTCAGCCTTCTCCTTCGCCTTCTTTGCGCGTTGGGCAAAGTACCTGTACATCAATACGTTAACTACCATTTTGTCCTAAGGATTAGGATTGAGACAATTAGCACAACCAATACAATCGCAATAAGTATTGCAAAAAAATAAAGTTTTTTGCCACTTTCTTTTGAGCGAAGGTACTCTATTTCCGCTATTTTTTGGTTAGTCTTTTCCCTTTCCTCAATTGCCTTTGCCTCTAACTCTCTGTTAGTCTTTTCGTTGCGCGATTTGTAATACCCATCTATGGTAGACGCAGCAACGTTTCCAAGCCCAACCAAAAAAAACGGATCCATTTGCGAAACTTATTTTTTGAACGCAAACCAAATCAACGCCAAAAAAATTAGCAACACAATTGCACCAAACGCATAGACAACTATTTTACTAGTTGCTTCCTGCCTTTGCGTACGCTGCAGTTCCTGCGGATACTGTTGCGCGCGTATCCTATCTAGTTCGCGCTGGCTTTGCACGTTGCTGTATTGCCCATACAAGCCAAGTGCCTGAGTACCAAACTGGAACGCGCCCGCAATGGCATTGCTGTTAGCCCAATTGCCAGCGTTAACGTTGGTGCTAGTGGGCGTGCCACTTTTTACGTCTATTTTCTCGCTCATTTTGTTGATTGTTTTGCTTATAAAAATGGGCGGGCAATATACCCGCCCTTGCGCAAACTCTCCTAAACTCAGCGAGTTACATCGCCATCAATTGGCGCATAAGGGGCGTGATCATAAAATTGAACTGCAGCGTTTCGGTGTCCGCCACGGGGATGGCCAAACCCACAGTTACAGGCATCGAAAAATTTTCGGCCATAACCGCGTTTACGTTGTTGTAACTTTGGTCGGTGAACGTAGGCGTCGCGCTGGCATCTTGCACGTTGGTACCCAACCCTGCAGTAGCCACGTACATCGTCTTTGCCACTAGGGATAGGTTACTATTTAGCACCAATTTGCCTATATTGACCTCCCAAAACGCCAAAATCGCGTTGAGGTTATAATAAGCGCGCGCATTAAGGCTAGGCACTACGCTTGCGCCCAACCCGCCCGCGGCACGGTAGGCCAATAGGGCCAAGTTTTGCACCGCGGGGCAACTGCCAAAAATAATTACCTGCTCTGAGCCTGAGCTATTTACGTGCCCAAATTGGAAGTTGGTTTGGGCGGCGGTTGGCAGTTGGCCCGCGGTAATGCCGCCCGCGATGGGTGCATTAGTTACGTTACTGTTGAGCACCGCAACCCCCGTGCCCGTGGCGGTTGCGCCCGCCCCTGCACCGCTTGCCGTGCTGGACGTGCCCACCGCGTTTTGGGTGGCTAGGTAATTAAGTAGCGCGTTTTGCGCCGCGTTGCTTCCGATCTGGCCGGTCGCGGTTCCGGTGGCGGGGCTGAGAATCAGCGAGTTATTAGTAGTTGCCATACGGTTGTTGGGGCAATTGGGGTGTATTGTTTAGCAAATTAGTTGCTTGTTGCGCTGCAAGCTAGGAACTCTTTTGCAAGTTTCCAAACAAAAAATAAAGAAAATGGTACTTTTCGAGTGTTTTTATTTGGTTAAATAGTTGCTCGTCCATTGCAAGGCTGGTGCGCCGCTTGACCTCCGCCCACGTGTCTTGCACCCGGAATACGTAACAATGTGCCGCAAATTGCCACAGTTTTTTATTTACGTCATACAATGTATGATAGACGATAAAGACGTCTATGTTTCTGTGCCTATGATTAATACACAAGTCGAGTAAATAAGTATTCGCATAATCCGTATATATACGTGCGTCGTCGAGTATTATCATTGCGTCTTTGAGCGTACAGATATACTCAAAAACCGCACGCATATTGTGCGCGTCCAATTTTACGAAACGAAATTTGCTTTTGTAGCCCTCCGGCACCGGGAACGTGCCTTGTGGATCCAAAATGTACACGTAGTTCCCCGTTTTGTCAACGTATTCGCGCGCTTTTTTTACCAATAGGCTGGTTTTGCCCGTGCCCATATAGCCTACCACTATGTTCGTGCCGGTGCCCTCTTTTTTTACACTATTTTGGCCCATAGTTTTGGTTATAATATCTCGTACCCCTTGGCTTCGTAGAGCTCTTTCCGCAGGGCCTCGATTTCCCTTTGAGACTCCTCAAACTTACGCTTGTAACTTATTTCCGCTTTTGCCACGCTGTATTTGGCAAACCCAATGGTCGCAAAGAGCATAACAAACTGAACTTCAGGGCTTAGCGCAAGCCGGTGTTTTAGCAGGACTTCGGAAAGGGGAGTTTTTAACGAATCTTTTTCCCCCTTCGTGAATTTGAGTAACTCCCTTTCTTCCTTGCCTTGGGGGCGCAAAAAATATCCGGCAATGCCTGAGTAGGCAGACGTAATTACTTCTACGCCAATTTCTGCGAGTTTTTCCGTACTTTGTTTTAGGGCTACTTCCTCATCGGGCGATAATTTTGGGGAATTTTTTGAACCTTTCTTCCGCCCCCTCTTTTTGGGTTCGGTTGGTTCTAGCTCTTTTTCTGCAGGTATTTGTACGTACTCCTTCCCCTCAAGCCCCGCGCTGGGTTCAGGCTCGTTTTTGCGCAAAAATTGCTTCAGCCCGCTAATCGCCTCATTTTCAAAATCTTGCGGCTTTCGGGGCTCTGTGTCTTGCGCGGGCTTCGGGGGCGCGGGGGCGGGCTCTTCAGGCTTGGGGTGCTTGCGCGGGCGGCCCCGGCCCCTTTTGATAGGGGCGGGTTCGGGCTGGGTTGCCTCTGCCTGCGTTTCAACTTCTTGAGGCTCAGGCATTTGCGTTTCTGCCTGCGTTTCAATCGTTTCCGCTTCTGTTTCAGGGCCTTGGGGGGTGTTTTCGTTTTCGCTCATTTTGTTACGCTTTATTTTTGGCAATAATACATTTTTTCCAGCGGTTGGCCAAATTCGTTTTTCTCAAAATGGCTAATTGAGTGCAAAAGTGTGTGTTTTCCATTATCCAAAAATTGAAAATCGCATTTTTCGTACTTCAACTTCAGCCCACTCCATTGCTCAAATAATTCACCAAAGTACCTAATTTCAGCCGAATTTTCCCCTTCAATAAAAAAACAGTCGACATAATAGCCAAATATTTCACGATTCAATTTTGAAAACAGTTGCATCTTGTCAATTACGCTATTGGCAATATATACAAATAAGTTCGCGAATTGGGCGCGCTCTATTTTTGTCTCGACTACTTTGGAAGCTGAAACCCAGTAGTTTCGATATTCGGTAGCCAGCGCGCCGAGTGCCTTCAGGCGAATCGCTTTCTTGCTTAACCCATTTTTGTACGTCTTTTCGCTCAAAAACAATTCGTTAGCCAAATTCCAATAAGCCGCGTTTATATCGCATTTCCAACCCGTAAATTTCTTTGATTTTCTGTTTATTTGCATATTGTTGAATTCTAACAAGTTGGTTTTGAACTCATTGTAGTTTTCCGAAATTTGCAAACCGCGCTTAAAAAACCGCTGCCAATCAAAATAGACTTGAGGTTCAAACAATAAGTTTGGCCCACTTATTATATCTTCGCGCCGAAACTTTGCAAAATCATCTTCTATTTTTCCGTTTCCATTTTCCCAAAATTTGGCCGCGTCGCTTTTGACTTGCGCCATTAGCCCAAACAACCCTCTTTCGGGTAATTCATTTACATTTATCGCCGCATCTGCATCCTCGGGGGTGTAGGATAGCGCGCCACTGGTTATTTTTATGTGTAAATTAGTTCCCGAATTAATTGTTAGGTTCAAATAATTGGCTAGGGGACTGCCAAATTTTTGACGTATTTCGCCAATTAGCTCGACGGAATCGAAGCCGCGATTTAGTAAAACAGTTTGCGGGTAGTTCATTTTTGTGTGCGCGGTTTTTTGGTTTTGGCTTTTGGTTTTTCTGTTTTTTGTGCCTCTTTAGGCAACTCGTTTACATTTTTGCCATTTTCCGGGCTGTCCAACGGCATTGCGTTGACACGCACGAGTATATACGCGCTCTTTAGCGCAACCGCCCGTTCCGCCCTTGCTTCCGTTTGGTAACTCTTTATCCCTTCTTTTATTTGGTTGAGCCGCGAACGCAATGCCATTCGTTTCTGTTCGATATCAAGACGCTGAAAATCAATACGCTGCATTTCCTTTGTGTCGCCGCGGCGTTTGGCGTTGTAACGCTGTAGGGACAGCTTCCCAAATTCACGCCCCAAAATTGCCAACTGCGATTTCACAAACTTAGTTTCAAACCTAAGTTCGCTTATCAATTCTTTTGCCAACTTATAGGCCGGGGTTTCAATTACCGCGCCGCGTTTGTATTTGAATTCAATCTTTTCAAGCGTTGCGTTTGCAACAGTCAAAAAACCCGAAGTGGGGTTTCGAAAATTTTCGTTGAAGAAGTCCCTTTCTGCCTTGCGAAACTCTTTCCTTACCTCTTTCTCGTAAAATGTATACCTATTCTTATATATATAATCCAAGCTAAACTCGTGTTCTGAAATTATTTTACCCCTAGATTCGCTAAATACGTCTATTTTTACTCGTGTGTTTTTTGCGTTAGCTTTTGGGTACCTTTCAGATAACGTATACACGTCGTCTATTAGGTCGACCAAATTTTGTGCGCCGCGAACGAGTCGTTTTTTTGCCATAGATTTTTGCGTTTGACTATACTAATATACGCACAAAAAACATAACGTGCAAATTTTCAGGCACTTAATAACAATGTTCCACGTGGAACATAAAAAAGAGGGGGCCGCATTCGCAAGCCCCCTCCGTGTCGCCAAACACAAAAACACAACTAAATCGCCTTAACCTCTATTTTGAGCACCGCGCACAGTTGCGCAAAAGCTGCAGGAAAGTGCTCAAAAAATTCCGCCATATCTGCACCTGAAAGCAAAATGCGTAAATTATTTTCCGCATTGTAGGGCTCGGTTATAACCACTCGGTTGCTATAACGCCTCTCGTTCAGATAGGCGCGCTGCAGCAGGTTGGCAAAATGTTTTGCGAAAGAAGGTTCGATATTCTTCCTTACCCTCTCTACATACGCACCGACAGCCGCGTCGGAAAAAATTGGGGAACTTAGTTTGAAGGTTCCCGAACCTTCGTTATATTCCGCCGAAAATTCCCGAAGGGTGGCGGTGTGTGGGATTTCTGCAACTAGCTCTAGTTCAGCCGGTTGCGCATCGCCTTGGGCGGATTGCGAAACTTCCGTTTCGTAAACTTCGCCCGTTTCGGTGTCAATTTCGGTTTTCGTTTTTTTTGCCATTTTGGTACGGTTTTTTGTTTGTTAACTATTGTGGTCGAATTCAACTTCGCACACGTCGAAATACTTCACTTGTTTACCGGCTTTGGTTTTCCCTTCGCCTTTGTAGGTGATTTCTACCAACACGTCTTCTGAAATTCCCTTAAGGGCTTCCTTCAGAATGGTGTTGGCCATTATGATGCGTGGTACGCCGTCTTCATCGACGACGTCAAATACTTGATAGTCAGCACCTTCCTGACGACGGGGTACCCCGCCGTTCAGAATGGCGCAAACCAGCGAGTCGCCGGGGGTTTCGAATTTGTGAAACCCGGGCTTTGTCAACAGACGCTTGAACTTCTTTTGCATTTTTGGGTTTGTTAAGGGTGTGAAGTTACAAAAAAAACTAAGCACGCGCAATTTCTTGGCCAAAGAAATAGCGCGAAACTATGTGCTGCTCAATCGACTCAAACAAATCGGGGGCAACCGACTCGATTGCGTTAAGTAAATCAGAAGCGGAAATTTTTCCCGAAACGACGGCGGAAAATTTTTTTCCGTCTGAGCTATTAATTAGACTCACCGTAAAATAGGCAAGCCTTGAGCCAGCACGTACCGAGTTCTCAGCAATTTGCTGAATGCCAACTAGTTGGCGCGCAAACTCGATTTCGCTAGGGGGCAACCCGGCCCCTTCTACAAGGGCCAAAAATTTTTGGGCCTTCGCTTCTTTTTCGTCTTGCATTTTCAAAAAAGTGTCTTTTGTGGGTTTTGTAGTTGGTTAATTAGTTGCAGTTTTAACTTCAGCACGCTAACCCTGCAACCCACTTCTAGATACTTCGCCTCTAGGCTGGTTATGTTCGCCTCATTTTCGCGATTTAGTTTCGCAAATCTGAGTATATCCCGCCTATACTCAAGCACCTTGAGATACCTCTCTAGGTCTCTCTCAAGTGCCTGCCTTTCAACGCTCTGTATATGTGCGCAAAACCAGTAGATCTGTTTTGCGCTCATATAGTGTAACCCGTCTTGCCAAAACGAGTAACTTTTTAGTAACTCTTTTTGCCGGCGGCTAAGTCTTTTAAGCGGGTTTAGTTCCATTTTTTTACACATTGCTATTAAAAATCCAGCTGTCGTTTATCTTGTGCCAGCTTCCTTTCCAGCTGGGGTGTGAAATTTTTACTATTTCTTGTTGGCCAAACTCGCCTGTCCGCCTCCCGAATGATATGTTATTATCCCAAACTATACTCGCATCTTGTATATCCATAAAAGATACCACCAAGTTTGCCGCCTCCCGGCTTCCCAACCCGAAGCGTTCCGCGGAAAACAACGCTAATCCCTCATTGGCCATACCTTCGCCAATCAGTTCTACTAACGCGTTCTCTGCGTTAGGGCAAAACACCGTTTGCCTATTGCACAGCGTTAGCAGTTCCTTGACTGCTGAAAAGAACGCTTCCCTATTCTTATTGGTAATCATATTTTGTTTTTTTTCAAACTGGGCCCATTCCCGCACCGATTT
>JAWABJ010000006.1:0-9297 GCA_038884755.1 Candidatus Norongarragalinales archaeon | reverse complement strand
GTTGCCGGTGCTCAAGCTCTTTCAGAAGTCCGACGGCGTTCATCGAAAGCGTCTCAGCGCAGACGTTGACCTTCGTCAGGTCGGCGCCGAAGGCTATGTAATGCTTTCACCTTCAGGCGTTAGCCGGTTCGACGCCATTACGACTGGACTTGGCTGCTTAGACTTGAGTGATGTAAAGCCTGAAGTTATGTTTAGTGAACCTTCGTTCGACACAACTAGTGTGATTGACGCATGTCGGCTTGCACGGGTGCTAGGTTGCTTCAGCGCTGTTTACGCAGTAGAGGTTACTGGAGGCCGTGCGCCTGTGAAGTTGTTCGGAGTTTCGTCGCGCAACCTGGTTGAGGCTTTGGTTATGCCGGTTCGCACCTGCTAGTAACAAAAAGCCCGCGCTGAACTTCATCAGTGCGGGCGAGCAGGTTACATATGAAGCGTATTGTCGCAGCAAAGTTACATCTTTGTTTTAATTTTATGCGTTAAAACCATTAAAACACGAAAAGCGTATTGTTATGAAAAAACTTATAATTATTAACCAGCGAGAGTTAATCGAGCAAGGGCTTGCATTCATTGACCTCGTTGACGCGGCTTTGCTTGACTTTATTCATGGCTGGTCGTCTTACGAAAAAAGCGAGAAAAACGAATTTGACGGCAAAAAATATGTGTGGATTTCACATAAGCTTCTTAGCAAACAAATTCCGCTAGCTCACATAACTACGTATCGCGGCTGGTTTAATCGGCTCAAAAAACTAGAGCGATTTGGGCTGATTGAGATGAGGTTTCAAAACGACGCGGAGCAAAAGTCATGGGTGCGAGTTACACCTGCATATGAACGCGTTGTTTTTTCGGAGCAAGAAAAAGAAGATAAATCAGCACCCCCTATGAACGAACGTTCATACCCCCTATGTACGAACGTTCATACCCCCTATGAACGAACGTTCATACCCCCTATGAACGAACGTTCATACAATAATACTAGAGTAAATGAATTAGAGTTAGATGGATTAGATGAGTTTAAAATAAGCGAGAGTCATCGCCTTGAGTCAGCGGCTGCCTTACCACCCGACACAACCTCTGGCGCCTGGTCTGGCTCAGAGCCTGTAAACGGTAGTTGCCTTGAACCCTTAGAAACCTTTTCGGCGTGTGGCAACTCACAGGAAGCGCCCTCGCATTATGATTTTTTATTATATGAAGCCAATCGCGCGCGCGAAAAAAAACGGCGCGCGGCGTGGTCGCTCGATGACGTTCGCCAGGTGCTTTCGAGCAAAGATGACGGCGATGCGCTGCTTGCTTGCTTCGATGCAACTGCAGAAGCATGGGCTTCGTGGTTAGACTACAAGCGCTCCGAAAAGAAGGGTACATACAAGCGCGCCGACACCTTCGCGCTTCAGGTTGAGCGCATCTCGCGCCAATGCAATTACGATTCTGTCCTTGTTCGCGAAAGCATCGAGCAGAGCCGCGCGAACGGTTGGCAGGGTATTTACCCTTCTAAAAAGCAATCAGCAGAGCCGTACAGCTACGAGGCAAAGCCTTCAGGCGCGCCGCTTGTTGAGAACCTTCGCGCTGAACTTCGAGAGTTCTACGCGAGGCACCCCGAAGCGTTCAAAGAGATAACTGCTTGGCTCGATGATGCCGGCTTCCTGTATGACAAACACGCCATGTCAACGATAACGCTCGAGTTTTGCGCCTTCAGGGTCGCAGGCATGCACTTCAGCGACACTTTCGCTCAACATCACGCCGCGCTATTCAAGCGCGTGCAACACGTCGCAAACGGCGGCGCCTTCAAACGCAAACCGTTCACAAAATCACAGCCTACCCATGAACTCAACCCGGTTAAATTCTAAGATAACGCACCAAGAGCAAACCGAACTCGCTCTTAGGACGCTGCACGCAATCATTCGAAAGCAAAAGCGCACGATAAGCGACGTCGCTTCAATTCGCAGAAGGTCGTGCGAAAACGACGCTGGAGTTAATGAAGTCAACAGGTGGGAGCGCGCTCAAATCTATCTTCTTGAAGAGCACTTCGACCCATCGACGTTTAGGGATGAAAATCCGTACCTGTGTAGCGAAGAGCAAGAGCGAGCCCTGCGTGCGTTCGCGCAATCAACAGACCTTGAGGCGTGGCTTTGGTCGCATCGCAACAAGCACATGAGCGCAGCAAAGGTAGCCGTGTACGCATCGCGCATCCGTCTGCTTATCGCCATGACGCTTGGGCAGACTGAGGCGTGGCTGTTAAGCTATACACCAGCGTTAGACTGCATTGCCCTTGAGTGTGCAGCGGTTGCGCGTATCAATCACGGAGCAGAAGAGGTTACCGCTCGCATGCACAGCGCGTTAAACACCTTGATTCATGGCCTTCAGGGTTCAAGCCTAACGCCAAGTCATGCCAACGGCAACGCATTTGGCAGCATTGCGCTGACAGAAGTCATTTGCGAAGGCAAGAGGGTTGCGCTCTACGAAGCCTGCACGAGCAAGTTCGTTTGGGCAAACTCGCTTGCAATAAACACACCTGAAGCTTGCGTACTTCAGTGGCTTGAACTTAGGCTTGGCAACAACGCTTCACGCGCTGAAGTGCGCGAGTTGCTCAAGCAAACGTTCACGCCGTTGAGTGAAGAAGAAAGAACAATCATCAACACCGCATTCCTTAAATTTGTGAACGCTTATGCAAGTTAAGTCATATGAAGCCGCGCGCCGGCGCATGGAAGACGCTGTCAAGGTGCTGTTCGGTGTACTTTTGAGGGAGCCGCACCTCGCTTTAGTTAGCTCACACAAGTTCAGGCGCGCATGGTTCGACTACGCTCCCGCGTCAATAGCGAAAGCGGTGGAGTGCTTCTTTGCACAAATTGATGCTACGAACCAATTTTCGATGTACGCAGCGCCGGCAGCCAAAATCAGTGCAGACGCTTGGTTGAGGTTGATGGCTGATGCTGGAGACGTTACCTTCGACGCCGCAATCATTGAAGCCGCCGACGCCGCCGAAGGGCTTGCAGAGCAGTTAATCGCTCTTAACGTCATCGGAGAATGGTCGCACTTTGAACCACGCGAAATCAGACGCCTTTCCGACGAGTTGCGAGCGCGCGTTCGGCTCGAGGTCGTTGAGAACATTTCAGACGGCTTTGACGACTGGTTTGAGCAAAAAATTCAGCACGGCGAACCATCATACCCTTGCTGGATGACGATAGATGCACTGAAGCCATACGTTAGATTTTTTGAGCCAGGCTCAATGACAGTAATTGCCGCGCGCCCAAGCGTTGGCAAGACCTTCTTCCTACTCAACCTAGTGAAGGAATGGCTTCAGGCAGGCCTTCGAGGCTTCATGGTTTCGCTTGACATGAGCACGACGATGCTTAAAGCTAGAGCGCTTGGTATGTTGAGCGGCATAAACCCGCGCTCTGACTGGTCGCTGCTTACACCTGACGACGCCGCACTCCTTCGCGCATGCAAGAGCGAGTTGACTTCATTCGACCTTGAAGTCATTGACGGCGTAGCGGACATTGATGTGCTTGAGCGCCTCATCCAATCCGCGCATGCCAAGAGCCCGCTGCACTTCATCGCCGTTGACCACCTTCAGTTGATGAGTGCGCGCGGTGCTCAAACACGCTATCAGATGATTACTGAAGTGTCTGGAAGGCTAAAGGTGTTAGCTAAGTCGCTAGGTGTACCCGCGATTGTTGTGTCTCAGCTGAATCGAGCCGCTGAAGCGCGCTCGAACACGGTGCCGCGTCTGTCCGACCTTCGTGAGAGCGGAGCGATTGAGCAAGATGCAACGTACGTGATTGCGCTGCATCGCGAAAGCGGCGACGCTAACGACAGGTTTGGAGAGTCGTCGGTAATTGTTCTGAAAAATCAAAACGGCCCGACCAGCGGGCTAATTCAAATGAACTTCCATCCTGTGTTTGGATGGATGTGCCCAAGCCATGAGCTGCATCATTTTGATGAGCCAAGCCTGAACGGAAACAAGTTTATTGATGATAATGCAGTTCCTTTTTAACTTGAACGGCAAAGCAACATGATTTACATAGGTGTTGACCCAGCCTTCCGCGACGGCGGCTTCAGGGTTGCGGTAGTGGACATGCAGCGCAAGTGCGTTGAATTTAAAGTCATGCGCGACCTGTTCGACTGGTACGAATTTGTCAAGCGCGAGCTGAGCGCGCTGCCAAATTGCTTCGTTTGTATCGAGGACAGCAGCGCGCAAAACCTGACTTTCGACATGCGCGGTAACCGAAGCGAAATCGCCAGACGTTCGCGCAACGTTGGCTGCAACCAGGCCGTTTCGCACTTAGCCGTCGTCGCAGCCCGCAAGTTCATGCCGTCCGGCAGGGTTTTTGCTATTTCTCCGCGAGAAAAGGGTGCAAAAATTCAGTCGCACAGAACGTTCGATGCGTTTGTAAATTTGCACGGGCTTACAATCCTAAAAAAAGGCGCTGTAACGCAAGACGAACGCGATGCATTCAAATTGGCAATGATGCTCCCAACTCTAATTAAATTCGGTCATGCAAAGTCAAGTGTGTGAGCGGCGCAATTCAACTTCAGCGCACCTTACGCGCGACGCTGCCGCTGAAATTGCAAGCGTCGCAATGCGAGGCCTCGACGAATTTGAGGTGCTGCTATCAAGCGCGCCGCCGCTGCATGATCTCGAGCAATTGCACAGCTGGATGTGTGAGGTGCACGCCAAGTTCGCATTTTGGGCGTCAGAGGAGGCGAGGCTTGAGGCTATCTATTGCCGCTTTTACGCAGCGCTATTAGACAGCAAACGCATAAGCGAAGACACATTCAAAGCTATCAAGCACTCAAGCACCATGACCGACCGCTACGTGTCTGGGCGCCTGCCTGAAATTTACGAGGCTTGGCAGCGTTGTAAGGGCCTGCTTAGCGTTTGTTCAAAAATTCTTGACGATATCAGGACGCTACTGGTAACTTACAGGGAGCGTTCGAAAGTAGAAGGTGTTCAAATATGAACAAAAATAACAATGTTAAATGGGTGCCAGTTGCCTCTTTTTATTTAAATGACGACAACCCTAGAAGGGTTGATAAAAAGCGGTTTTCAGCACTCTTGAGAAGCGTATTTAGCTTCCCTGAAATGCTATCAAAGCGGCCAATCGTCATCGATTCGAATGGCATGGTGCTTGGCGGCAATCAGCGCGCTTCGGCTATTTTTAAAATCATCAGAATGAAGGACGCTGAATTCAGCAAGTTGATTGGTGCAGACGGGCCAGCTATTTGGCGCGAAGTTCGAGAGCGAAAGGCTATCCCATCAGAATGGATTTGCACAGCGTCAGACTTTACAGATGAACAGAAGTCCAAGTTTATCCTCGCTGACAACAACAACGTTGGCGAATGGGATTTTGGCAGCATGATACAACAATGGAACATTGAGGCTATAGAGCAGATTGGCATCGAAGTCCCGTCAAAATTTAAGGTTGACAGAAACAAGAAGAAGCTTAACGGCGATGGTGTTGATTTGTGTGATGAAAATTACTTAGAGATAAAGCGAGGCGATTTGATTGACATTGGCCCGCATCGGCTGTTATGCGGCGACGCAACCGACGAAGAGGCTTACGATAGATTGTTCGGCGAAGACAAAGCTGCGCTTGTATTCACTGACCCGCCGTATGGCGTTAAATACGCAAAAAAATACGAAATGCTTACAAAAAATGGTATAAATGCTGAATTTGATGAAGAAATAAAAGACGATGATATAGAGTTCTATGGCCTTGAAGATATTTTAATAAACTCTTTTTCAAAACTAAAAAAGCGCTGCAGAGAGGATTGTTCGTATTTTATTTTTAGCCCATCAGGACAACTTCAATTTGTTTTTTATCGCGCTTTTGTAAAAATATACATGCCAATAAAGCACGTGATTATTTGGGTTAAGGACAAGAAAACGTTTAGCATGAACAGGCTAGACTATGATTATCGCCACGAATGCATACTATTTACTTATGATGACACTCATAAAAAGAGCAAGCGAGAAGGTAAATTCAACGATTCAGTTTGGGAGGTGCCAGCTAGCAGGCGTAATAGTTTGCATCCTACAATTAAACCGGTAGAATTGATGGAAAACGCTATTTTAAACCATACTTATGAAGGCGAAATCGTCGCCGACATTTTTGCAGGCTCTGGCTCAACAATGGTCGCCGCCCATATGTGTATGCGTAGGTGCTATGCTATCGAGATAAGCGAAGAGTATTGCCGTCGAATTGTAAATCGTATGATGGCTCTTGATGCTAATTTGACTTTAAAAGTGAATGGTAAAGAGGTAAGATTATGCGAAAGAAAATAAAAGCGTCAGACAATCCAAAGCCTTTTGGGCCTGGCGAAAATGGACGTAAGGGCAAGCGCTACATCCCGCCAGAAGTTAGGGCCTTCAACGTAATGATGGCACAGCGCGGGCACCAGCGCGCAAAGCCTGAGCTTGTCCGCACGGCGTTTGAGTACTTGCTTGGGCTTTCGATAAAAAACCTACGTGAAATCGCCGGCTCCGCAAATGACAACTCAAACAGATACCCGGCGTTCATTCGCCTTGCAGCCGTCGCCATGCTTCAGGAAGGATTTGCTGCTGTTGAGAGAATTTTAAAGCTCATACATCCGCAAAGGGCCTACCTTTCAATTGACGCGAAATCTACCATAGAAATAACCTCCATTAATGCCGACACTATAGAAAAAATCCAGCACCTTTTAGCCGAATGTCGCTCAGATGAAGAGCCTAACGCAAATGGTCAAGAGATTGATGTAGTTGATTACCTTGACGACGTTTAAACTCATACGAGTTTGCAGCCCATAAAGATAGCAACCGTGCGCGCCTCTGACTATATCAGGGCAAACCTTGACGAAAGCAGGGACAAGCTTGCTGCGTTAGGCACGATTGTCATCCCTATCAATGACGTTTATTACCCGCACCTAAACAGAACCGAGCGCTTCCAAATTTATTACGGCGGCTCAGGTTCTGGCAAGTCGCATTTTGTCGCAACGCTACTACTGTTGCGAGCGCTTAAGAAGCAGCACTTCAGATGCTTGTACACCAGAAAGTTCGAGCGCACCGTCAGGGTGTCGCAATTCGCGCTGTTCAAAGACCTAATCGGTCAGTACCGCCTAGAAGACTACTTCGAGGTGAACGAAACAGACATGCGCATACGATGTCGCTCTACCGGCAACACGCTTTTGCCGGCAGGATTGGACGACGTCCACAAAGTTCGCTCAGTGCCTGGCCTCAACTGCGTCTGGATTGAAGAGGTAATAGACAGGAAGGGATCTGTAACGAGGTTTGACTTCTTAGAGCTAAACAGGCGCCTTCGAGATAAGGGCGTCAACACCATATACATGACCTTCAACCCAATCGTTAAGCAGTCGTGGGTGCACAGCATATTCTTCGAGCAGCAAAAAGATAGTACATTTATTTTAAAAACAACACACAAGGACAACCTTTTTTTGCCCAATGACTTCAGGGAACAAATGGAAGAACTTAGGTCATTGTCGCCGGATGAATATGCCGTGTTTACACTTGGCGAATGGGGGTCGTTAGACAGCGACAACCTTTATTTGTTTGATGAGGCGGCTGTTTACTCCTTACACACGAATTCCGACTTCATCGAAGGAGGTGAGCACTTCATAACCGCCGACGTCGCCTTCACTGGCGACGACAGCACGGTTATCATGGCGTGGCGTGGTTGGAAGGTCATTGATGTTAAAGTGATGCAAAAGAGCACCACGCAAGAGGTGTTGTCTGCTATCCGCCAAATTGCTGCAACCTACAGGGTTCCGCAGAGCCGCGTATGCTTTGACGCCACAGGCGTAGGTGTAGCCTTGCGCTCGTTGATGCCGGCGGCGCTGGCTTTTGATGGCTCATCATCGCCAATAGACGATGCACCTTCGAGGCCTGCTGCGCTGAAAGCTATTTCTCCAAAGCCAGCTTTCAAAAACTTACGCGCTCAAGTTTACAGCCAATGCGCTAGGGTTGTCAACGATGGCAAAGCCGCCTATGCGCCGACGTTTGGCCTGGATAAACTTCAGCAAGAGCTGATGCAAATTAGGTGGCTAAACAGCGTGGACGTCATCCGGCACCAACTTGAAAGCAAAGACCTAATTCGCTCTAGGCTAGGCCGGTCGCCAGACTTTGCAGACGCTTTCGCGCTAAGGGCAATGTTCGACTTGTTCGACACTGCAAAGCCTGCCCGCTCAAATCGAAAATTTGTTTTGCTTCAATCGCCTTACAACTAAAAGTTTGTAAATTTATAACATGAACAACGAACTTGATTTTGCCATCGCCACGCGAACATTCTTCATCAAGCGATTTGGCCAACACAGCCCGTACACGCGCACGCTTGAGAGCGCTATCCGGGTGGCTTTTGGTCAAAAAGGCATCAACGCCTTGCATAACTCAAGCCCTTATGCGAATGGGGAAAGCACACAATCGTCCGCCACCAATTCGCGCGTACTGTTTGCAAGCGGTCGGAAGTTTGAGGAGCCAGACGCTGAGGCATCAAAAAAAAAGCATCAAGAGCGTCCGGAGCCTTCGCCGCGAAGACGGCGAAGTGGCAAAAAAGGTGCTGCGGATGATGCCGACGAAAACCGAGTGCAACACCAACCCACCGACGCCTGGCCAGTCGAAGAAGAGTGAACGCTCATGACGACGATTAAGCTCATACACAAAAGCGGCGCTACAATCGCAACCCTTCCAAAGTACAGCAGCTTGTACGATGTTCCGCTGTCAAACGCCATAGACTTCCTGGCGGCTACGCGACCGCTTCACGTAGATGGCGGCGAAGAAGGCAAGGAACGATTGAACACGTCGCGCGTCATTGCCCAAAGCGTTTGCGCCTTCTACTCGCTCGACCTGACAACCATCCTAAACGCCATCGGCGTAGAGGATGAAGGCGAAATCATCGCATTCGACACCCTATTCGCGCACATAGCTGACCTCCTTGCCTCCTTCAGTGGCGGTGTGCGCTCCATTGACGACGGTCGCTTCACGCTTGGCGGCGAAACGTTTGTCATCAACGCCCTTGCCGCTCGCACATTGACTGCGCTGCCAAACCTTCCGCAAGGGCTTACTGTGCAAGAAGCAATCGAGGCCTACGAGGTCGCACGCATCGCACAGGTGCGCCAGCGGGACGGCGATGTGGATGGCTCAGCGCTGTACACATATTATCTAAACCTTTGCGCAATCCTCCTTCGCAAAGAGGGTGAAGGGTTGCCACTGAGCGAGGCCGAGCTTGACGACTTCATACAGACGCGCACGCAGTTCTTCCACGACCTGCCGATTAGCGCCGGCGTCGCATTAGATGTTGATTTTTTTTTCGGCGC
>JAWABJ010000005.1:0-11033 GCA_038884755.1 Candidatus Norongarragalinales archaeon | reverse complement strand
CACTACCGGCGCCTCAATCATCTCTTTGCCCTCAACTTTGAACGACCGTATGCGCATCTGTTCAAAGGTTGCCGGCGTCATCTCTGCATTCAACTCTTGAAAGTAGTCGCACTGTCTAAACAGGCAAGAGCACGGCAGCGAACAGCGGCTTGTTGTCTGAGCCGGAACCTCATAAATAACAGGAGTTGGTAACGGAGGCTGGAAGTCGCGCAACTGAAGTGCGAAAGCGCTAACCTGCCTGCCTTCGTACATGAATGAGTAGCGGCGCCTAAAGTCAAACGCGCTGAACTCTTTCGCATCTATGAACTGCAGCACCTCCACCTGGACACCCTTTTGCCTGTCCTTGAACTCTTGAGCGTAGAACATCGCAAACAGCGACGGCCGCGCGCCGTCAAACACGACACTACCGTCAACGGCTGGCGGAGGGTCAACAGGCCACGTGCGCAGCTGCGTGGCGTAACCAAAGGTTGAGGTGGATGCGTCTGGCGCTTCAAAGAAGATGCTCGCGAACGTGTCGGCAAGGTTGGCGCTAAGTGGGCGCGGGTTCTTTTGCTTCACATATCCGAAGGCGAACAGTATGCGCGGCCCGACATCGAACGAGCGCTCGCCGTCGTCGTTGTCCCACAGACGCGGCAGATGAGGGCGAGGAGCGTACTCGGTGTTTGGGTTGTTGATGAACTTGTACTGCTGCACCTTCAGCAAGGTGCTTTGCCCCTCAAGCGTGGGTTCGAACAGTTGGTTGTCGAACTGCTCAACATCATCCTGAAGGTCTTCGCCGTTCAAGACCTTGAGCGAGTGCGGCGGCTCTGCAAGCGGAAGGCTCTTGATGTATGCATCACTAGATTGCTCGAAGGCGAAGCGGCTGAAGCGCTTCAGGTCTATTCGTTTGAATTGTAGCGAGAACGAATCGGACACCACACGCTGGCTGACGTCAACAGCCTGTGCACCCTCATCTATGAAGCCCTCGACTTGTTCATCATGCACCTTCGACTGACGCGCCGGGTGCACCTCGATGGTTCGGCTTACGTAGTCGGTTTTTACACGCCCATTGATTAGATGCATGTAGGACTTCAGCAGGTCGAGCAGTGTAACGTCGTCGCGAAGTGCCGTGCGCACATCAACAGCGTCGCCGCGTGTAAACGCTCGGTTTGCCGGCTCGCACCTAAAGTACAAACCTTTGCCGACGATGAAGGCGTCTCCGGCAAACTCGCTCATCCAGTGTATTGCCGCGCGCTGGCCAGGCTCTAAGTCGAACTCGAAGTCTGCAGAAAAGAAGGTCGTCGAGTTTGGCTGAACCTCGAGCGTTACATCGTCGGAAAGAATTAGGCCAGTGAACTGGTTGTTCTGCGCGCCCTCAACCTCTTGCACGTTGAACGTAAGCGAGCGCGGAAGAACAGGTATCGATGTCGTCTTGATGTCGCACTTGATTGACGCGCGGAACCTCGCTTTGAACGGCAGCTCGTTCTTGACACCGCACAACCACTTCGAAGGCCCTCCGGCATGCAAGAGCGTCGCCGACGTGCTGCCGGAAAATTCGAGTGCTTGGAAATATATGAAGCGCTGCTGGCTCGATGAAAGTGTATCTACCTGCAAGTCGTCTTGCGGGCTGCGCCCAATAATTCGACAAAACTTTCCGTACTTGTTGCCGTCGGCGCCGGTGCCTTCGTAATAGTCGGGCCTGAGCAGGTAGCACCAGAGCCTACGCGCCCAAGCGGTGTCGAGTACTGGGCTGACCAACTTCCATCCAATCTCTGCAAACCCTCGCTTAAGTGCGTAGGCAAGGTTTACGAACGGACGCAGGTCTTCGAGCGCTACCATCTTGACTGGCGCGCCGTCATTTTGGTCGGGCTCTGAGCGGTCAACCCAGTTGCCGTAATCAACGACCGGCCAATAGTAAGCCTTGTTCGCGCCACCTGCATCCGGCTCAAAGTTGCCGTCGTACTGAGGCTGCTGCCATGAGGTCAAAATGTTTGCATGCGTGAACTCAAACCAACCGAAGTCAATGTCCTTAACACGCTTGTTACTCGCAGCCTCAGACCAATGCATGTCGCCAGGCTCGACCTCAACCTCCCATTGCCGTTGCTTATCGCTCTTGCCTACAACGTACATGCGCGAAAACGGCATCGGCACCCCGTCAACGAACATGCTAACTTCTATGTAGTCGGACGACCGGTCAACGGTAAGCGGCGTCGCGTAGTCGACGAGCACGGCGTCGTTCGTCAAGCTCTGAGGCAGGCTGAACCTTAGCGCGCCGTCGCGCTTGATGCGTCCGCCATCCTGCAGGCGCTCGACCTCTCGTGTCAGCGGCACGCGAAAGGTTTCAGCAAGGTCTAGCTGAACTTGCGTTACACCAAGCCGCGCAACAGCTTCTGGCTTAAGGTTGTTTGCGATGATGACGACTGACATGGCTCGCTAAAATTCAGGTTCATTGCCTCGCTGCACAGGCGTGTCGTTAAGCTTGCCGCTGAACAGTAGTTCGACAGAGCCGCCAGCTTCTTTGATGGTTACGCTGCCGGCATCAACAAGCAGCTTCCACGCAATCGGCTTGCCGGCGTCGTCGGTAAGGCGTATCCACCGCTGCGGCGAAGCGCGCATGTGCCGAAAGAACTCAAGCGCTACAGGCCTGTTGTCCAGCGCCCTAAGTTTGAATGTTTGGAACGAGCGCACGCCGGTGAGCGTGCGACCGCCGTAGGCGGCAAGGTTAAATCGACCTGCTCCGCACGCGATAGAGGTCAATGCCTCTTCGGCGTCCTGGCTTACACCTTCCTCAACGATTTCGACTGCCATCGTCTCGATGCCGCCGTATTTGCCCAAGAAATACACGTCGGTGTATGCGTTTGGCTTGCATTCGTCAACCATTGTGAAGTTGGTCGCCTCAGTTATTTGCACGCCGTTGTTGCGCACTGTTACGAAGTAGCTCTTGATGCTTTCGACAGGATGACCAATCAACGACGCGACATAGGCAGGCGACACGTTCACAGCGTTAACGCCGTACTGCGAGTTTGGCACGACGACATCATGCACCGGCGTAGAGCTGCCCAAGTCCACAACGAACCGAGCCTCTAAAGCGCCGATGGTCTCGATAGCCTCGTTCACCATGTACCACAGCCAGGCTCTGCTCGTTCGCAGGATGTGATGATAGAGCGGCTTCGAGGTCAGCCACTTCCGGTGCGTTTGGAATGGAGGATAGCCGCCTGCGGCGCCCGGCCAAAAGCGGCGCATCTTGTATGCGTCGTTTGGCTCGAAGTAAGCGTTAAGAACTGCTCGAGGGACTGTTGAAGTGAACTCGCCAGACCTGACTTCTGCGCCGTCGTTGTATGTGTAACCGTGATGTAGCGAGAAGTACTGCATAGGCCCATCGTGCCCGACAACAGGGTGCGCGTTGCTGTCAATTTGAGGTATTCGCGTCATGAGCATCTGGCGCGCGATGGGCATCGCGTCGAAGGTGATGACGTTCGGTGTCGAACAAGCGCCCTGCGGTGACACCGCCTCGAAGGCGGTAACGAACCCGCCATTGCTGCCAACGATGTCGTTGCGCCAAAGCCTGAGCAACACCTTGAAATTGTCGCGCAACACTGGCGTCGTGCCGTTGGTAACGTTAGCGCTCAACACCGACGACAGCGCACTGAAGTTCATCTGTGCGGCGGCAAAGTTGGGCTGCTCGCCGCAATCGTTCCAGGTTATCGTGATAGTGTTCGTCGTGTAATTGACCTCTACGGTTGTTGCGTTGATGAAGATGTAATTTGAAAGCAGCATCGCGTAGAAAGCGTTGATAGTCGCGTTCGCGTTGCCGCTGTACACCTTGAAGGAGTATGGCGTGCTATCTTGCGCGCTCTGCACCTCAAGCGTTTGCCCCCAAAGTGTGAACTGAGTGCCGTCGGCTGGCGCGCTTGGGTTTGCGTTGAACGTAAGCACGACAGTAGCCTTGCTCCCTACGGTGGTGAACATGTCCGACGTCTGCGGCTGCAGCTTCCAATAAAAGCAGTCTGAAAGCGCTACCGGCTGGGCTGGAGGAGATTCGAGTACTTGGATTGCCATAATTATAGGTGCGTGTTCGGTTGTTTATACAGTTCGGCGCTGCTCAAGCGCTTCCTCTCGCTCAAGCCTGCGATTGGCATCGTTAAGCCCTTCGGCGAGCGATCGGCGAAGGGCGATTGCCGCCTCTTGGGCTATGCGCTCAGCAAGTTGCCGGACTTGCTCTTCGTTGAACGCGGCAATAGCGTTGACCTCGACAGTTTGCGCCTGAGGCTGCACGGGCTGGCTGATGACTACCGGCGACTGCGTTGCAAACCCGCCCTGCTGGAAGCGTCCGGCGAAGATGTGTTTGAAGTTCGCGAACCTTGCGTCTGCATAGACATGACGACTAAGAGTTTGAGCTTTTGCCGTCGTTATTTCTGCAAATGACGCCGACGACCGGCTTGTGCGCATGCGCTCCAGTCGCTCAAAGAGCGCCGGCATTTGCTTGACCATCCACGCTGGCGCTACGTACTCGCCCTCATGCACGACGGCATTACGGTGAGGAAGTTTGCCGGCGATGCGGTGGCCGGTGTCGTCTATACGCCCTGCCGGCCTAGTGAACCCGCCGCTCGTAAGGTCGGGCATAGCTTTCCACTCGCTAACGGTGTAGATGCCGGTGTTGTCATCGTCAAGCTTGAACACCCTGCCGCCCTTCGCGAAGCGCTGCGACTTGATGACGGCTATTTGCACAGCTCCGAGTGCAGCTGTGGCGGCTGCAAGGATAGGGTTGTAAGCCACGCGCGCGACGGAGATGGCGGTGTTGATGATTGCCTCGATGATGGCTATCTGCCTGCGCTTTTCGGCGACCTGCCTTTCGACCTCTTCCTTGCGCTTGGCCTGCTCGGCCTCAAGGCGCTCAATGGCTTTTTGATTTTGTCCAGCGCGCTTCTTCTTCGCCTCGAACTCAATGTCAATCGCTTTTATCCGCTCTTCCGTTTCAATCTGCAGGTTGTTTCGGTTTATTTCAAAGAGTTTGCTGCTCAAATCGCCTGCCACGTCGAGGGCTAGGTCGCGAAGTTCTTTTCGTCTGGCGGCCTGCTCTTCGATGCGAGCAAGTTCGGCCTCGTGCGCAGCTTGTTGAGCTGCGTTGATGGATTCGATTGCATCAAGTTGGACTTGCTCGCTTTGGGTTGTGGCTTCCTTGACGGATTGAGCGAATGCTTTTTCTGCAGCAATAGCTTCGGCAGCCGCCCTTGCTCGGATGGCTGCGACTTTGTCTGCGTTGTCGACGCCAAGGTCTTTCTGCTCCTGCAATGCAGATTCGACGTCAGCCTGTTCTCTTTGTCTGATAGTCTCAAGCTGAACCTCAAGTTCGGCCTTCGCTGCGGCTATGCGCACTTGCTTAACTTGCTCAACGATTTCGCTGACACGCTGGGCGTATTCGCGCTCGAGCAACAGTTTGCGCGTGTTCGCTTCAATGTTGATTTCGATTTCTCTTTGAGCTTGTTCGCGCTCACTGATTTCGCCCTTTGCTGACAGTGTGCGAATGTCGCGCTTTCTCTGCTCCGTCTCCTGCTCAATGACCTTGCGGCGTTTGTCGAAGGATGATTGTAGTTCGCTCAGTGCAACTTCCGCTGATGCGCGTTCGGTTTCAGCTTCTATTTTGGCGACTTCAAGCAGTTGAGTTCGCAACACCTGTTCGCGGCGTTCGAGTGATGCTTTGCGTTCTTGTTCGATTAGTTGACGCTGCCTATCGAATGACTGCTTGATTGCTTCACTCTCTTTGTCTATGAGGTCTGCTTCGGTGATGTCTGCCGGCTTGGCGTCAGGTAGTTTGCGTATCTCTTCTGTTGTTTGCGCGTCTATGCGCTTTCCGGTGCGCTCTTCGATTGACTTTCGTAGTGTAGCTATGCGCTGCTCATTTTCTTCAAGCGCACGCGCGCGCTTCTCTTCGAGTTCGGCGATTTGTTGCTGGTACTTGCCTTCCTCGACGATGGACAGGTTGCGCACGTTGCGCTGGATGTCAAGCAGTCGCTTGGCTTGCGCTTCCTGTCGGCGCAACGCCTCTTCTTCTCGCTTTCTGCGGTCGGCGATGGCTTTTTCCTGCGCGCGGTTTTCCTCTTTGCTTATGGAGGTAGCAACAGCCCTTGCCTGCTCGACGGCTTTTGCTTCTTGCTGTTTTAGGCTCTTCGGGTCAACGATTTCGATGACGCTAGACTTGCGTGGTTTGTCTAAGTTGAAGGCTTCATCGAACTTTTTGCCGGTCTGCTCGAGTTGCTCTTCTAGTTCGGCGAGCTTGTTGCGTTCGCGCTCAATGATTTGTTCGTTTGTTACGAACACCGTCCTGCGGCCATCTGCAGCTTTCTTTTCTTCCTCTGCAATTTTGAGCCTTTGTTCGACGATTTTTGCTGTTATCTCTTCTTGCGCGCGGGCCTTCGCGCGTGCGGCAGCAGAGCGGATAATCTCTTCAGTTAGCTCGCGCTGGATTTTTGTAAGCGCTTCGGCGCTCTGTATTTCTAAGTTTATCCCTTCAAGATAGTCTGGGTACTTAGCTGTTAGCTCTTTGATTGCTTTTGCGCGCTCGTTTTGTGTCGCCGTTGCGCTTTGAAGAACAGCTATTGAGCGCTCGACGGCGGCTATTTCGGCTGCGCTGCTTTCGGCGATGGACTTTTGCGCTTCTTCGACGGCCTTCGTCGCCTTGGCGGACGCGCTAAGGTTTTCGTTGTACACCTCGAACGCTTTGACTATTGCGTAGATGCCGGCGACGACGGCGAGCAGAGGCAGTGCTGCTTGTGCTGCAGCGAGTGCGCGCGTGGCTGCCGTTGACGCTTGCGTCGCGATAGTCTGTCGGACGGTTGCGGCGGTGGCTGTTTGCGAAGAGATAGCTATCGAGCGAAGCGTTTCGCTGGCTATCTTGCCTGGCTTGCTGAAGGCGAACATTACGCCGGTTAGCGTTCCAAACTCTTCGGCGTTGTCGAACACCAGGTTTAGTGTGCTTTCAAGCACCTTGAGCAGGTCTGATAGCGCTTCGGCTACTACCTGTATTGCAGTTTGAGCGCCCTCACCGGTGATGAGGTTTAGGAATGCCTTTTGCAGTTTGTCAACTGCTGCTGCGGCATTGTTATTCTTTTTGTCGAACTCTTCTAGCAGGCTGTCGGTGCCTTGCAAGGCCGCAGAACTTTGTTCGATGCGCTTGGTAAGCAGTTCGGTGCCCTGACCTAGCTTTCCAAGCACCTCTATTGCGCCGGCCTGGCCAATGCCTATCTCGTCGAGCGCTTGCGCGAAGTTTTTTGTGCCATCACCTCCTTCTGCTAGCGCTTTAGAGACAATGGCAAGCGCGCCTACCAGGTCTTTGTTAGCTGTTTGTATGAACTCATCGAGCTGCTTGCCGCTGAACCCAAGTGATGAGGCAAATGCTTCTGGCGCTTTTGCTATCTCTTGAAGGAGCCTCGACACGGCCGTAGCGCCTCGCTCTGGGCTGACGTTCAGCTCGGCTAGCGCGGTGGACAGTCCGAATATTTGCTCGGTGGTTACTCCAAGCGGGCCTGCGATGCCTGAGATGCGGCTGACAAAATCCGAGATTACTGGAGCCGTTGCGCTGCCTTGACTTTCGAGGAAGTTTAGTGCGTTGCCGATGCGAAGCATGTCGTCGGCGGCGTCGTCGGTGCGAAAGTCTGCAAGCGAGTTTCGGATTCCAGCGATGACGCGCGTCAGCTCTTCGACGTTGCCGCCGAAGGCGTCGCCAAGCGCAACGTTCAGCTTGTCAACGGCGATGGTGAATCTCTCTATGTCTTTTCCAGCGATGCCCAACTGCCCGCCTATCTCTGCGATTTTCAAAAGGTTCAGCACCGACGTCCTGGTGTCAATTTTTTCGAGCGACTGCCTGACCTTGTCGGCTTCGGACACGGCAAGTCCTGTTGTTTTTGCAACGTTTGCGACGGCGTCAGACAGCAAAGCATTTTGGTTGACGATTTCGCCGACGCTAAACCCGACACCAATGGCCGCCATGACGTTGCCTAACCCGATAAGCGCTGACTTGTAATTCCCTACGTTGCCGGTGAAGCGGCCAAGAGACTGCTCGACGCCGTCTATCTCTTTTTTTATGCGCGCGGCCTCTTTTATCAACTTCTGACCGAATTCGCTTTCTCGTTCAGCTTTGGATAGCTCGGCTACTTGCTTGGTTAATTTGGAGTACTCGAGCCTCAGTGCCACGAGGCTGTCTTTTGGTAACTTTGCTGCAGAGAACTCTCTGTTTAGTTCGCGCTGCTTTGCGTTCAGTTCAGCGAGTTCGCGCCGGCCCTTTGCCATCTCTTCTGCGAGTTCGCGGAAGCGTTCTGGGCCAGGATTTGCGCGCATCTCTTTCGCTACGTCGCGAAGGCGCGCGCGCAAGGCCTCGATTTTGGCTACAATGTCGGCGTCTTCGACTTGAATTTGAATTAGTACTCGCTGTGCCATCGGGTCAGATGATTTGCAGGTTTAGCGCGAAAGTGTTGCCGGCGATTTGGACGTTTACTTCTTGCGCGCCGGCTGCCTGAAGGTTGTTCACAAGCGTTGGCAGGTACTGCGTCAGCGTCGTTCTCATGAAGCCCGTGCGTCTGCCGTTTGATGAGTAGGCGAAGCTGGCTCTGGTAGGCATGCCTTCGCGTTTGTGCACATAGGCTGTTGCGAATGCGGCGCTGCGTGCATCGTTTGATGCGAGGCCTTTCGTTGTGAAGTAGTTGATTAGGCCTGCGATGTACTTGCTCGACTTAGCTCCTGAGCCTGGCGAGAACGGGATGCGGCTCGCCGGCACGCCGAACTCGAGGTGGATAGCGTAGTCGTTGGCTTTTATCGTGCCAATGAGCAATCCGCCCTCGCGTCTAACTTCTTGCGTGAACGAGCGCTCAAGGCTACCGGTGTTGCGGTGCCCTTGCGCAGAAAGCTCGCCCTTGAGTAGGTCTGAGATTTTGCTTAGTTCTTGCAAAAGTGCTGTTTCGAGTGCCATCATTGACAGTTTGAGCAGCCAGCTTCGTGGCTTAGCGTTCCAAAGTACTTGACGTCGAAGGCAACGTCGTCTGACGTCAAGCAGTGATTTGCTGTTGCCCGGATGAAGGTCGCTGTTCCGTATATGCGTTCTGCAGGCCGCTCGATGCGGACGACGGGTTCGAGAGTGGTGTCGTTGAGCAGGCGCAATGGCTCAAAGTCATCGCACGCATCGCATGCGCTGCGATGTACGATGTACTTTAGACCGTCCGGTCTGATGGACGCGCCAACGTTCGCGACAAACTTGAGCGCGTAGTACAGTAGCTGCTCTGTTGACTTGTAAATCTCGTTTACCGTTCGTCCTTCGCAACCTGCACAATATGTAGAAGTTGCCTTTGGTTCTACATACACATCAACCACACCAACTTGCAGCCTGTGGCTGACAATGACGACGCCGTCTTCAATTGCCGTCATTCTTGCAGTTGCTTCGACTTCAAAGATGAAGAGCATTGGGAAGTCGAAGGCGATAGCGTTTGGGTTGAACTGCTTCTCTTCCCAAAGCCTTGAAAAGAAGTAGGGTTTGCCTTTGTCGCAAATCGTCGCGCCAAGCGTTTGCGTTGACATCTCTGCAGCCATAGACTGCTGAAAAACCCTGAACGAGTTGATGCGCTCGCACCTCAGCGTCGATGGAGGCCTGTGGAACCTTGCGGCGTCGCGGAAGGCGGCGAAGTAGGTGTCAAGCGTTGGCGTCATACGTTCGATGCGTTGATGCGCGAAAGCAAGCGCGCGGCGTCAATGAAGGGTGCTTTGTAAACCGATGCGATAGGGCTTAGCCCGGCTGTGTAAAAGTAGTTCATCTCGACTAGTTTTGCGTAAAGATATCGCCAGCCGACGCGCTCGAAGGCTGCTTTTGAGCGCTCGACTGCGTTGGTGTACGCCTCGATTTCCGCCTGCCTGCTCTTGATGTCGCTAGAGCGAGGCTGAAAAGGAGGTTGCTCAAAGAACCAACGGCTGCGCGGGTCTGCTCGGGCGGCTTCATCAGCGCGCCGAAAAAAAAATCAACATCTAATGCGACGCCGGCGCTAAGCGGCAGGTCGTGGAAGAACTGCGTGCGCGTCTGTATGAAATCGTCAAGCTCGGCCTCGCTCAGTGGCAACTCTTCACCCTCTTTGCGGAGGAGGATTGCGCAAAGGTTTAGATAATATGTGTACAGCGCTGAGCCATCCACATCGCCGTCCCGCTGGCGCACCTGTGCGATGCGTGCGACCTCGTAGGCCTCGATGGCTTCTTGCACAGTAAGCCCTTGCGGAAGGTTTGGCAGCGCAGTCAATGTGCGAGCGGCAAGGGCGTTGATGACAAACGTTTCGCCGCCCAGCGTGAAGCGACCGTCGTCAATGGAGCGCACGCCGCCACTGAAGGAGGCAAGGAGGTCAGCTATGTACGCGAACAGGGTGTCGAATGCGATGATTTCGCCTTCATCATCTACGCCGATGGCGTTTAGGATGGTTGTCAGGTCGAGCGAGTAGAAGGCACAAACGCTTTGGGTAATGACGCGCGACGTGTTCAATCGTTCCTTGCCTTCTTCGCCGCCATCTACGTGAAGCGGCCGCGTCGCCACCAGGAAGTCTATGGCGTTTGACAGCGGAACATCGTACAAGCTGCTGTACTTTGGAAGGGTTGCGATTGTAGCGCCGCTTTTGTGTATGAGCTTAATCGTCGTCATGCGCGTTCACTCTTCTTCGACGGGCCAGGCGTCGGTGGGTTGATGTTGCACTAGGTTTTCGTCGGCATCATCCGCAGCACCTTTTTTGCCACTTCGCCGTCTTCGAGGAGAAGGCTCCGGACGCTCTTGATGCTTTTTTTTTGTTGCCTCAGCGTCTGGCTCCTCAAACTTCTGACCGCTTGCGAACAGTACGCGCGAAGTTGTGGATGACGATTGTGTGCTTTCCTCCTTAGCGTAAGGGCTTGAGTTATGCAAGGCGTTGATGCCTTTTTGACCAAAAGCCACCCTGATGGCGCTCTCAAGCGTGCGCGTGTACGGGCTGTGTTGGCCAAATCGCTTGATGAAGAATGTTCGCGTGGCGATGGCAAAATCAAGTTCGTTGTTCATGTTA
>JAWABJ010000004.1:0-11598 GCA_038884755.1 Candidatus Norongarragalinales archaeon | reverse complement strand
CAATCAATCATGAATAGGCATAACAATTATGGCTGAACTGAAGCATTGGTATATGGTTTGTTACGACATTCGGGACCCGAAGCGTTGGCGGAAGGTGTATCGGTTGTTGGAGGGGTATGGGGAGCGGTTGCAATATTCGATTTTTCGCTGTTGGCTGTCGCAGCGCGATCGTGAGCGGTTGCGCTGGGAGTTGGAAAAGGTGCTGGCGGCGGAGGATAGTTTGTTGCTGGTGGGAATGTGCGATCGCTGTGTGCAGCGGATTCCCAGCTATAACCGTCCGGAGTCGTGGCAGGTGCGGGGCGATCGTTTTCGTATTTTGTAGGGAAATGCAAGCAGGGCTGGTGGTTAGCGGGCGTGGCGGGTTGAAATAGGCTGTACGTGTTATGGCTGGCCTGTTTCAGCGTTTTTGGATGGTCGTGAGGTGCTTGTATGGCTGGGGTAAGAGGGCTGGCGGTTTGGCCGAGAGTGGGTTATCAGCTTGGTCAGTGGGGGTTAGGGATTGAGACAGTGTAGGTTAGAATGGGGATAGTTGCGCGGTAATTGGGCCAACGTCGAGGGCGCTTGCAAGACCGCTCTGGAAAGCTTGCTTGGTAAGGGATACAACTCCCACCGTGCAAAACCCTTTGATGCCGTAAGGCGTTGAGCACCCCATAACCTTGGTGAGCATCTCCAGCATTTTTCCGAGTGCAAAACCCTTTGATGCCGTAAGGCGTTGAGCACGAAGTCAATTGCAATTATAGCCACGTATTACGTGGGTGCAAAACCCTTTGATGCCGTAAGGCGTTGAGCACGATGACCGCTTTTTACTTGGAACTACCCCAGCTAGTGCAAAACCCTTTGATGCCGTAAGGCGTTGAGCACGGAAATCATCAAGATTGATCGCAATGGATGGCGGGTGCAAAACCCTTTGATGCCGTAAGGCGTTGAGCACAGATTGGCGGATGCCATCAATGAGCACGTCAGCGTAGTGCAAAACCCTTTGATGCCGTAAGGCGTTGAGCACTCGATGCTCTCCTACCCAGCCTGGCCAGGCCGCTTGTGCAAAACCCTTTGATGCCGTAAGGCGTTGAGCACTGGGAAAAGCGACAGCAATTACTGGGTTGATAGCGTGCAAAACCCTTTGATGCCGTAAGGCGTTGAGCACCCCTGGTATCGCCTACAAGAATCGCTCGAATCGCTTGTGCAAAACCCTTTGATGCCGTAAGGCGTTGAGCACCCGACAACCTTTACGAGCATTTCCAGCATTTTTCGTGCAAAACCCTTTGATGCCGTAAGGCGTTGAGCACTAAAGGTCCTGAACCCAGGAAGTATCGGCAATCTCAGTGCAAAACCCTTTGATGCCGTAAGGCGTTGAGCACTCTTGAAGGAGGTGGGGGAAGAAGCCGCCGACGAGAGTGCAAAACCCTTTGATGCCGTAAGGCGTTGAGCACCCCAAAGCAGCACATGCCCTTCACGGCGAGATCAAGGTGCAAAACCCTTTGATGCCGTAAGGCGTTGAGCACACTCTATGCGGTTCTTATAGGCAACTGGGATACGGAGTGCAAAACCCTTTGATGCCGTAAGGCGTTGAGCACTTATATAGGATGTTGCGTCGCGTCAATCCCGTTAAGGTGCAAAACCCTTTGATGCCGTAAGGCGTTGAGCACCTCTAACTCGGAAAAAGTTATCTCTGACGATGAAAGTGTGCAAAACCCTTTGATGCCGTAAGGCGTTGAGCACATCCAGGGTTGGGGTGCTGCCAAAATGGCCAAAGGTGCAAAACCCTTTGATGCCGTAAGGCGTTGAGCACAATAGCTGGCGATGGGAGAATCCCGCCCCAGTGGCGTGCAAAACCCTTTGATGCCGTAAGGCGTTGAGCACTTTCCGACCGACTATATCGTGGTGCACGATCTGCACGTGCAAAACCCTTTGATGCCGTAAGGCGTTGAGCACTTTCCGGTATAACCTCCCGCTCTGCCGGCACTGGTGCAAAACCCTTTGATGCCGTAAGGCGTTGAGCACGCGAACGCCGCACAGGCGTTCGGGTTGTCGAAGGAGTGCAAAACCCTTTGATGCCGTAAGGCGTTGAGCACCCAAATTCGTTGACTTCTTGAACCCCAAACCCAACGTGCAAAACCCTTTGATGCCGTAAGGCGTTGAGCACCATTCACAAGGGAGTTAAATAGGGGCAAATGCCCGTGCAAAACCCTTTGATGCCGTAAGGCGTTGAGCACCCCGTGCCGTGGGCATCTGCTGGCCCGGAATCGTGTGCAAAACCCTTTGATGCCGTAAGGCGTTGAGCACTTTTAGGCCGCTGGACCATTTCGGTCCCGATTCACGTGCAAAACCCTTTGATGCCGTAAGGCGTTGAGCACCAGACCGCTGCAATCGATACCGCAACCAGCGCTGGTGCAAAACCCTTTGATGCCGTAAGGCGTTGAGCACCCCGAATCCGCACTGGCATCACCAAGTAGGTGAACTGTGCAAAACCCTTTGATGCCGTAAGGCGTTGAGCACGGCGATTGCCCTTGCCCGGTGATCTTGGCCAAGGGCGGTGCAAAACCCTTTGATGCCGTAAGGCGTTGAGCACAATCTTGGTGGTGTTTTTCTGCCCAATTCAAGTCGATGTGCAAAACCCTTTGATGCCGTAAGGCGTTGAGCACACCGGCAATGGTGGCTTAGTGCGTACGACGGTGCGCGTGCAAAACCCTTTGATGCCGTAAGGCGTTGAGCACTGGATGACGCCGAACGGTTGGCATTCTTGGGGTTGGGTGCAAAACCCTTTGATGCCGTAAGGCGTTGAGCACGGTCTTATCTCTATCCCTACAATTCCGGGGCGGCGGAGTGCAAAACCCTTTGATGCCGTAAGGCGTTGAGCACTATACTGCTATATCTAAAGCTGATCAGATTTTGACTGTGCAAAACCCTTTGATGCCGTAAGGCGTTGAGCACTGGTAGGTGGCGACGGCTATTGCGGCTATTCCCCCGTGCAAAACCCTTTGATGCCGTAAGGCGTTGAGCACCGATCCGATCGGGGATTGATGCCAGCCCACCCCCGAGGTGCAAAACCCTTTGATGCCGTAAGGCGTTGAGCACTCCATGACGGCGGGGGGAATATCCCCGCCAATTTGTGCAAAACCCTTTGATGCCGTAAGGCGTTGAGCACATTTCCTCCTCCTTGTGGTCGCGGATGATGATTGGGGTGCAAAACCCTTTGATGCCGTAAGGCGTTGAGCACAACTGGACATTGACGGGTTTTTCGTTGCCCCCCTGGTGCAAAACCCTTTGATGCCGTAAGGCGTTGAGCACGCTTGATTACCGAATTCATCGATCCAGTCTTTAGCAGCGTGCAAAACCCTTTGATGCCGTAAGGCGTTGAGCACGCGTCAATCCCCGATCGGATCTGGTAGGTGGCGACGTGCAAAACCCTTTGATGCCGTAAGGCGTTGAGCACTCCACACTGTGGCTACTTCAGTAGTACGGCTGATCGGTGCAAAACCCTTTGATGCCGTAAGGCGTTGAGCACCAACTTCCGCATTGCAACTAACCAGCCAGAGAACTTAGTGCAAAACCCTTTGATGCCGTAAGGCGTTGAGCACCAGGCAGCCTCGATCTCGGTCGGTACCGAGTTCCAGCGTGCAAAACCCTTTGATGCCGTAAGGCGTTGAGCACGAGTCTATCTCCATCCATACAACTCTTCGCACTGTGGTGCAAAACCCTTTGATGCCGTAAGGCGTTGAGCACAATGCCAGGAAACCTGCCAGCGCCTAATCCCGTTCGTGCAAAACCCTTTGATGCCGTAAGGCGTTGAGCACTCCTGGAAACTTCCTAGAAATTTCCTGGAAATTTCGTGCAAAACCCTTTGATGCCGTAAGGCGTTGAGCACGAGATATCCTCCCCAGCCGGGATACCCAGGCATTGTGCAAAACCCTTTGATGCCGTAAGGCGTTGAGCACCAATGGGTTTGGCCATCGGAAGGGGGAAATTGGGTAGTGCAAAACCCTTTGATGCCGTAAGGCGTTGAGCACACGAGTCTGGCCCTCAGCTCCTGGGCCAGTTCATAAGTGCAAAACCCTTTGATGCCGTAAGGCGTTGAGCACACATTAGCGACTACCTGAACCAAGGGGGCACGATCGTGCAAAACCCTTTGATGCCGTAAGGCGTTGAGCACACGTTCTCTGTGAGTCCCTACCCCAATACTGGGAGTGCAAAACCCTTTGATGCCGTAAGGCGTTGAGCACGAAATCGCGCTCGGCGGCGTACCGTTTCTCCACCGGTGCAAAACCCTTTGATGCCGTAAGGCGTTGAGCACCCGCCCAAGAAGGTAGAGAAACTGATTGTTATTGCGTGCAAAACCCTTTGATGCCGTAAGGCGTTGAGCACGGGCAAGAGCTTCAACCTTGGCCCGGTCGCCCCTGGGTGCAAAACCCTTTGATGCCGTAAGGCGTTGAGCACGGACTGGGAATCGCTCACGATCTAGGGCTTCTGCGGGTGCAAAACCCTTTGATGCCGTAAGGCGTTGAGCACTACTCGGATTGGCTTGTTTTTCACGGATATTGAGTAGTGCAAAACCCTTTGATGCCGTAAGGCGTTGAGCACTTATTCCCCTTGATTAATGGCTGATTGTTATCTGGTGCAAAACCCTTTGATGCCGTAAGGCGTTGAGCACGTTGCAACGGTTTGGTTTTGGCCAACTCCCGGCAGTGCAAAACCCTTTGATGCCGTAAGGCGTTGAGCACTTCTCCTAGAGGTTTCGAGGGATGGGTCTTATCTCGTGCAAAACCCTTTGATGCCGTAAGGCGTTGAGCACCGTGGTTAGTTGCAATGCGGAAGTTGCATTGCAACGTGCAAAACCCTTTGATGCCGTAAGGCGTTGAGCACAAAGGCGAAACGATATTCTTTTATGTCCGTGTCGTGTGCAAAACCCTTTGATGCCGTAAGGCGTTGAGCACGACAGGAATTTGATTACCAATCGCGGGCTTTATACGTGCAAAACCCTTTGATGCCGTAAGGCGTTGAGCACAGGTTCTGCGGCCCTGCCAGGATTATTTTCTCTTGGTGCAAAACCCTTTGATGCCGTAAGGCGTTGAGCACCCGGATTGAAGCGAGCGCCGGTTTGGGGCCGGTCGTGCAAAACCCTTTGATGCCGTAAGGCGTTGAGCACGAGGCAATGTCGCACGGGACGTTCCTGACATCCTCACTGTGCAAAACCCTTTGATGCCGTAAGGCGTTGAGCACTGTTTGCAATCGGTAGTGGTTGGCTGCGATTTGTTGTGTGCAAAACCCTTTGATGCCGTAAGGCGTTGAGCACCAGTAGGGGATAGGGATCGTAGAGGCAATAGCGATGTGCAAAACCCTTTGATGCCGTAAGGCGTTGAGCACCCTGCAAACCCCAAGTGGTGCGCGAACTGGCACTGCGGTGCAAAACCCTTTGATGCCGTAAGGCGTTGAGCACCTGCCACCGTGGCAAGCTGGGGAGGAGCCAAAGTCGTGCAAAACCCTTTGATGCCGTAAGGCGTTGAGCACTCTCTGGCGGGGATATCGTCTTCCTGGGATTGAAGTGCAAAACCCTTTGATGCCGTAAGGCGTTGAGCACCCGCGATCGGGGCATCAAAGGAGCGGCAAGATTCACGTGCAAAACCCTTTGATGCCGTAAGGCGTTGAGCACAGTGCAGTAACTGGTGGGCTGAAAGCCCATCGACGTGCAAAACCCTTTGATGCCGTAAGGCGTTGAGCACTCAGCGTGCGTGGCAACGCTGACAGCGATTTTGTCGTGCAAAACCCTTTGATGCCGTAAGGCGTTGAGCACCCACAAAACTAGAAGAACTGGACACCCAAATTACTGTGCAAAACCCTTTGATGCCGTAAGGCGTTGAGCACAAGAATCTTGCCGCTACATAAAACGGGCGGTAGCAAGTGCAAAACCCTTTGATGCCGTAAGGCGTTGAGCACATCCGATCGCTGAGGGCCAGCAACCTGGCGCGGGCGGTGCAAAACCCTTTGATGCCGTAAGGCGTTGAGCACAGCCAAGGGACCCAAACAAACTTACGCTTAGCACAAGTGCAAAACCCTTTGATGCCGTAAGGCGTTGAGCACAATCTTCTGAAGCTTAGCAATAAACTTGCGCCGCGTGCAAAACCCTTTGATGCCGTAAGGCGTTGAGCACTTCTCCTAGAGGTTTCGAGGGATGGAGCGTTTCTCGTGCAAAACCCTTTGATGCCGTAAGGCGTTGAGCACATGATCGGGGACTTAGCCCCGGAAACCTGGAGAAAGGTGCAAAACCCTTTGATGCCGTAAGGCGTTGAGCACTGAGATCCGGTGGACCCGGCTAGGCCGGTTATACGTGCAAAACCCTTTGATGCCGTAAGGCGTTGAGCACCCCGAATCTGCACCGGCATCACCAAGTAGGTGAACTGTGCAAAACCCTTTGATGCCGTAAGGCGTTGAGCACATTTTCTTTTTTGGTGGAAGTATCGTAAGTTTCTGTGCAAAACCCTTTGATGCCGTAAGGCGTTGAGCACTTTTAGGCAGGTGGACCATTTCGGTCCCGATCCAGTGCAAAACCCTTTGATGCCGTAAGGCGTTGAGCACAGTCTTATTTTTCTGTTAAACTTCTTTTGCTGAGGTGCAAAACCCTTTGATGCCGTAAGGCGTTGAGCACGCATTTCTTGTCGGCGGGCTGATATCCGCAACGAGTGCAAAACCCTTTGATGCCGTAAGGCGTTGAGCACGAACGGACTATCTCGGCATTCTTCGAGTTTCCAGAGTGCAAAACCCTTTGATGCCGTAAGGCGTTGAGCACCGGCTTGCTCGGCTTCCAGGACAAGCGCTTCCCACGTGCAAAACCCTTTGATGCCGTAAGGCGTTGAGCACGCGATGATCGGGAACCTCAATTAAAGGTTCCTCACGTGCAAAACCCTTTGATGCCGTAAGGCGTTGAGCACCAGTCGAAAAGAGAAATGTTCGCTCTAAGCTCTCGTGCAAAACCCTTTGATGCCGTAAGGCGTTGAGCACATGTTTGCTGTTGCGTTAATAATTCTTGAAGCTTGTGCAAAACCCTTTGATGCCGTAAGGCGTTGAGCACAAAATAACTTGCACTTTTTGTTTGCGCTTTTTTAGGTGCAAAACCCTTTGATGCCGTAAGGCGTTGAGCACGGTCGGGCGATGGCGATGGCGACGGCGATGGCGATGGCGTGCAAAACCCTTTGATGCCGTAAGGCGTTGAGCACCTATTTCCTGGGGACTTTCTAACAATCCTTATAGGTTGTGCAAAACCCTTTGATGCCGTAAGGCGTTGAGCACAATAGTCTTCTTCCTTCCTACTAGTGTTTTTCCCTCGTGCAAAACCCTTTGATGCCGTAAGGCGTTGAGCACCGCTCTCCGTCCTGAGAGCGGCAAATATATAGGATGTGCAAAACCCTTTGATGCCGTAAGGCGTTGAGCACGACTTGGCTCAGGACCCGGCGACGGCGATGGTGACGGGTGCAAAACCCTTTGATGCCGTAAGGCGTTGAGCACTACTATGGAGGGAAGTTCATCCGGGATTTCCCAGGTGCAAAACCCTTTGATGCCGTAAGGCGTTGAGCACGTGCGTCTGCTTATCTATTTCCTCCTAGTGGGGAAGGTGCAAAACCCTTTGATGCCGTAAGGCGTTGAGCACACTTTCACTGGATAAAATTGCTGATTGTTTTTTGTGTGCAAAACCCTTTGATGCCGTAAGGCGTTGAGCACGTGGAAAGCAAAAATACTTAGCACTGGGACTGAGGTGCAAAACCCTTTGATGCCGTAAGGCGTTGAGCACATACGATATTCCCATCGATTCCGGCCCCGTTCGCCGTGCAAAACCCTTTGATGCCGTAAGGCGTTGAGCACGTTGATGTTGATAGGGTTAAAGAGCAGCGTCTTTCGTGCAAAACCCTTTGATGCCGTAAGGCGTTGAGCACGAGTCTTTATTGGTGATAAGAGGGAAAACCTTGGAGGTGCAAAACCCTTTGATGCCGTAAGGCGTTGAGCACATCGACCAACCAAGGAATCCAAACAAAATTGCGCTGTGCAAAACCCTTTGATGCCGTAAGGCGTTGAGCACATTATCAATCAGCCAGGGAATCCAAACAAACTTGCGTGCAAAACCCTTTGATGCCGTAAGGCGTTGAGCACTTGTGTCCTGGAGGAAAGATTTTGGAAATAGAGTGCGTGCAAAACCCTTTGATGCCGTAAGGCGTTGAGCACGTGTTGTTTCCTGGGCGTTTGCTAATAATCCTTCTAGTGCAAAACCCTTTGATGCCGTAAGGCGTTGAGCACGGGAGGGGCTTATGTTTATTCCTCCGTTGTTGTCAGTGCAAAACCCTTTGATGCCGTAAGGCGTTGAGCACAAGCCGGGATTTTTCTGAATTCCCGCAATTTCCGTGAAGTGCAAAACCCTTTGATGCCGTAAGGCGTTGAGCACGATTTCCATTCCCGGCTCCTGTTGGGGGCCGCTTTCCCGTGCAAAACCCTTTGATGCCGTAAGGCGTTGAGCACGTCCCTCTTTTGAATTTTGGGGTCGTCCGTTTGAGCGTGCAAAACCCTTTGATGCCGTAAGGCGTTGAGCACAGCAAGAGCAAGGGAGGAGGAAACTTGCCGGAATGTGCAAAACCCTTTGATGCCGTAAGGCGTTGAGCACTCTGCTAGAAAAGTCATTCCTCTCCTAGAATAAGTGCAAAACCCTTTGATGCCGTAAGGCGTTGAGCACGATAAGGCGATCGGGAAAGTGATCGGAAATTCAGTTGTGCAAAACCCTTTGATGCCGTAAGGCGTTGAGCACGGCTTAGTGGCCCGACCAGGGAAGGGAGGGCTGCTAGTGCAAAACCCTTTGATGCCGTAAGGCGTTGAGCACTAATTGATTTCTAATTGCGGCAAAAGTTGAACTAGTGCAAAACCCTTTGATGCCGTAAGGCGTTGAGCACAGCGCTCGATATACGACCACTTGAAATATTGGTGGAGTGCAAAACCCTTTGATGCCGTAAGGCGTTGAGCACGAATTTTGCCCCGCGATTCTATTTCTTTGTCGTAGAAGTGCAAAACCCTTTGATGCCGTAAGGCGTTGAGCACAAGAAATGGACAGCGCTTCAAATTCTTATCTCCTTCAGTGCAAAACCCTTTGATGCCGTAAGGCGTTGAGCACTACCCGGATCGATATTAGGCTGGATGATTTTTCCAAAGTGCAAAACCCTTTGATGCCGTAAGGCGTTGAGCACGGGGAATTCGGCCAGATCGCTTGCCTTCCATCCCTCGTGCAAAACCCTTTGATGCCGTAAGGCGTTGAGCACGTTTCTGATTCTGTTGTTTTGGGAATTGACTGGCTGTGCAAAACCCTTTGATGCCGTAAGGCGTTGAGCACGAGGCTCGCTTTCGGGATGAGCGCGCTGATGCCCTTGTGCAAAACCCTTTGATGCCGTAAGGCGTTGAGCACGGCCAGGAAGTCTCACGAAGGAAAACCTCGATACGACGTGCAAAACCCTTTGATGCCGTAAGGCGTTGAGCACAAACCTGGCGGAAAAGCCAGTCCAGGGATTTTTGAAGTGCAAAACCCTTTGATGCCGTAAGGCGTTGAGCACAAATTAATTCACCGGACCATCCAAATTGGTATAAAGTGCAAAACCCTTTGATGCCGTAAGGCGTTGAGCACGACTTAGCGAAATAATTAGGGAGTTAGTAGGGTGGCGTGCAAAACCCTTTGATGCCGTAAGGCGTTGAGCACTTGCTGCTCATTTCTACCGGGTAGTTCGTGAAAACGTGCAAAACCCTTTGATGCCGTAAGGCGTTGAGCACTATGGTATCGATACAGTGATTTAAAGATTCACGGGTGCAAAACCCTTTGATGCCGTAAGGCGTTGAGCACTTGAATAGGTGTGGGGGTGGGGGGGTGAGCAGAAGTGCAAAACCCTTTGATGCCGTAAGGCGTTGAGCACTATATTTTATATAGGATATGTACGTCGCGTCAAGCAGTGCAAAACCCTTTGATGCCGTAAGGCGTTGAGCACAAATTCGTGCGAGGAAGCCCAACAATAAGAACCACGTGCAAAACCCTTTGATGCCGTAAGGCGTTGAGCACTAGCTATCAAGGCGAGCCAGCCGCAGGAGGAAGCGGTGCAAAACCCTTTGATGCCGTAAGGCGTTGAGCACAGCAGTGAGAACAGTACAATCGTAAGGTTTATCAAGGTGCAAAACCCTTTGATGCCGTAAGGCGTTGAGCACGTCATCTCTAGCAAGGTTTGCATTGCCGTTAGCTTGTGCAAAACCCTTTGATGCCGTAAGGCGTTGAGCACCATAGCAAGGCGATCGCATTCTTGATCAAATCGGGATGTGCAAAACCCTTTGATGCCGTAAGGCGTTGAGCACGTTAACTCCCTTGGGGGGTTGGCTGGTGCTGCTTTGGTGCAAAACCCTTTGATGCCGTAAGGCGTTGAGCACCGTTAATTCCTTTTTTGGATTTGAGGGGGGCTTCGCCGTGCAAAACCCTTTGATGCCGTAAGGCGTTGAGCACGCATTAGGATTCTCAAAATCCCTGCCATTATTGCTGTGCAAAACCCTTTGATGCCGTAAGGCGTTGAGCACATGGCCAAGTTGATCGTCAATTTCGGCTCCTGACGGTGCAAAACCCTTTGATGCCGTAAGGCGTTGAGCACGCGCTAGGAGCAGTTGCAAGTTTCTTGTTAGAGAGTGCAAAACCCTTTGATGCCGTAAGGCGTTGAGCACTCAGGAACAACAGAATCATTTGAGAACATCAACGACGTGCAAAACCCTTTGATGCCGTAAGGCGTTGAGCACATCTGAGGATCAGCTTCAGAGTAGACAATCGCCGGCGTGCAAAACCCTTTGATGCCGTAAGGCGTTGAGCACTGGCTTCGTTTGCTCGAACCCCGTCTAGTAACACGGGGTGCAAAACCCTTTGATGCCGTAAGGCGTTGAGCACAAAAACGCCGTTGTCACGCGGAACGTTGTAGGCTAGTGCAAAACCCTTTGATGCCGTAAGGCGTTGAGCACTTTTTAGTTTTTGAACGAGGAGGTTTTTTTGGATCGTGCAAAACCCTTTGATGCCGTAAGACGTTGAGCACCTGCTATGCGTGGGTTTCCTTGGGTTATCTGGTTATGTGCAAAACCCTTTGATGCCGTAAGGCGTTGAGCACTCGGGCATTAAGAAATAACCCCGCTTCGTCAAGAGTGCAAAACCCTTTGATGCCGTAAGGCGTTGAGCACTTGCGGGGTTCTTGTTGCAAAGTCAGCAAATAACCCGCGCGTGCAAAACCCTTTGATGCCGTAAGGCGTTGAGCACCGTTTTTTGGAAATTTACACCCACTACAAATGCCCGGTGCAAAACCCTTTGATGCCGTAAGGCGTTGAGCACGGGCTTGGTCTGGGGACTGGCTCTCGCTGTCCCCTATACAGAAGACTCAGCTTCAATCGTACCAGGCAAGCACTATTCCCTCGGAGTACTGATGGCAGAAATGATTAATCATAGTAGTAATATTGCCACAAATCAGTTGATTGACTACTTAGGTAGAGATGCCATCAATCAATTCCTAAAAACACAAGGTTATCGCCATACACGCATTCACTCTAAATTAGTTGGCCAAGCTA
>JAWABJ010000003.1:0-61645 GCA_038884755.1 Candidatus Norongarragalinales archaeon | reverse complement strand
TCCCGACTGGGTTAAACGCCAGGATGATTTTTCCGCGAGTTTTGTTCGGGGTTTGTTTGATACTGACGGCCATATAGCAATTTATGCTAAAGGACGTTTCAAAGCTTATCCAGTCATTTCATTCAAAATGAAGCCTAAAGAAATAATTGCTGATTTAGCAGAGGTTCTTAAAAATCTCGGTTTTAAAGCTGCCGTCTATTTTGATGTAGCGCAAAAAGACCGCCGATTTAATTGTAAATGGATAAAAAACACTCTTTATCTCAGCGGCTGGAGGAACTTTCTGCTTTGGAAAGAGCTTATAGGAAGCAACAATCCTAAAAATCTAGAAAAGTTTAGAACGTTGGAAGAAGCCCTCATTGGGCTTAGGAAAGATTAATTTTTTTGCAGTAGCTAATCATTTTATTCACTTGTTTCTTTGCTTATTTCATGAAACTAGCCGTTTTTCTCACATTTTTCCTGTTGTTGAGTCCCGCAATCGTTTTCGCAGTCGAAGCCAAGGACATCGGTCCCGCGAGCATAGACTTGGACTTGCGGTGGAACATCGATGGCGTGGTGCCGGGAAAAAAGGTTTTGAAGACGTTCGGCTACCCCAACACCACGTTCCAAACCGTTTCCTACTCTTCCAACTTTTCCTTCACTACTGAGAAAGACCAGTTCGGCAACGACCTGCTGGTTTTCGAGTGGCTTGACGACGAGCCGAAAACCATTCAGCTGAATGTAAGCGCGCGTGTGGATTACGACGTGCATTGGGCGGACGCGTCGGCGCGAGATGCGGAGAAATACTCCGAGCAAACGCGCTTGGTGCTTTTGGACGATTCGATTGCGACCCAGGCGGGAATACTCTCGCAAAACTCGGTTTCCGATTTCGAAACGCTCGTGCGTTTTACCGAGTGGGTGCACAATTCCATCGTTTACGACGATTCTTTTTGGCTGAAGCAGCCGACTTCAAAAGACATTTTCGTGCAGAAGAAGGGCGTTTGCAACCAGTACGCGCACCTTGCGATGGCTTTGCTCAGAGCGAAGGGAATTCCTTCACGTTTCGTCGCAGGCTGGGTTTTCTCTGGGAAAGAATGGGGGCCCCACGCTTGGAGCGAGGTTTTGATAGGCGGAAAGTGGATTCCTTTCGACCCGACTTACAACGAAGTTGACACACTCGACGGCAGCCACTTGGTTTTCGCTTACGGCTTCGACCAGGCGGACATAAAGGAAGAGCTTACGCGCGGCTTGAGCATGACCAAGCAACAGGACATTAAACTTGTTTCCTTCGAAAAACCGCGCGAGTTTTTCAAACTTTCAATCCAGGCGCCGGAAAAAGTGGGGAGTCTCGCTTCGGAAAAGGTGAAGGTGGTAGTGCAAAACGGGGATTCCAAGCCTCATGCCGTTCCTCTGCTTTTGACCGTGCCTTCGGAGCCGAAAGAGCTTGAAGTAAAAATAGTGGGAGATTCATCGAAATTGCTTTTCGTGCCTGAAAACGGCGTGGCGGAAACCGAATGGAGCGTGCTTTTTCCCAAGCTAGAAGAGAATTTCGTTTACAACTTCACCGTTCAAGTTTCCAGTTACGGCGTGAAGGAAAAGGCATCTATCTCCGGAGAGCCGAAAGTGCAGGCGCAGGGCAGGATAAGAATTCTTCTGACTACTATCGAGTCGGTTCAGGCTACTTCCGAATTGGCGGTAATAGCAACGCTGGCCAACGCTGGCAACCAGGACGCGCAGGCTCTGGCTTCGATGTCTTTGGGGGGTGAAACGCAGTCGCAAAGCATTTTGCTTGCAAAGGGCGAAACGCAGCAGGTGCGCTTCAACTTCAAAAAGCCGCTTTCCGGGAACAAGGGCGTTTTGAACATCATCACTTCCTCGTATTCCTCAACCCACCCGTTCGAAATCGTCGAAGCTCCGGAAGAACTGCCGAAACAGGGCTCTTTGGACACTGAAAGCATCGCGGCGTTCGGGGCGGTGGTTTTAGTTCTGCTTGCGGCCTTGTGGCTTTTCTTCAGGCGCAAAGCGTAAACAAATCTTTATTTTCCTTGCCAAACAGATTTTTTTCCGTTTTCTTCGCATGCGGCGATGGTCTAGTGGCATGATACCGCCTTGCCAAGCGACCTTTCTTTGGAAGAAAGCTCGACCAAAGAAGGATTGCGCAGTAAGGCGGAAGCCCGGGTCCGATTCCCGGTCGCCGCATTTTTGCGTTCAGCGTATTACGTTTCCTTCCGGCAAATCACGGTCAAGAACAAGAAGGCACAGTCGCTCGTCGTTTTCTGTTGAAGCGGCGAGTAGCATTCCCTTGCTTTCTATGCCGCGAAGCTTTTTCGGCTCGAGGTTAGCAACAACAGCTATTTTTTTCCCCACGAGCTCTTCGGGAGAGTAGTATTGCGCTATTCCAGCTGCGATCGTCCTTTCGCCTAACGCACCCAACGAAACCGTGAGCTTGAGCAGCTTGTCCGCCCCTTCGACTTTCTCCGCGTTGAGTATTTTCGCGACTCGCAAATCCAGTTTTGCGAAATCCGTGTACGGCACTGTCGGCTTCAACCCTGAAGTTTCCAAGAAAAACCACCCTCTCGCAATTTCAAAAAACCGCTCATTTTTTATTCGCGGCTTTTTTTATCTAGCTTATGTCTGACGGGATTGTGGAGTCGGCGAAGTTCGCCTTCGAGTGGAGGAAGGGCGGTTTCAAGAAACTTTACTTTTACTTGGCCTTGTTGGGTTTGGTTTGGCTTTTTTCTGAAGGGCTTTTGGCCGCGCGGCTCGACTGGCTGGAGCTGATGCGCGCTCAAGCCGGCACGTCGGTTTTCGCCTTCGCCTTGGCGCTTACGATTTTGCTTTCGTTCTTCAGCTCTGCAGTGGAGCTTTTGGTTTTGCAATTCGCTTTAAAATCGCGAAAGCAGAAAGCCCGTAAGCTCGAAACCATGGATTTCGTGGCATACTTTTTCCTCGACTTTGTCGTTTTGATAGCAGCGCTGACTAGCGTTTTCAACCCTCGCGGGCTGGTGGTTTTGGTCGGACTGGTTTTGGTTTCGCTAATCGCACTTTCCAGCAACGCCCTTGCTTTGTGGGTGATAGCCGGAATTCTTTTTGCGGCTTACTTGTGCGTGTTTTTCTACAACGTTCTGCGCCTTTCCCAAACGCAGTTTTTCTTCGCTTCGCGCGAAAGCGACTTGTTTTCGGCAATGGGCAGTTCGCTTTCAGCAACTTTGGGCAACGTGCTGTGGCTTGTGCTCGTCAACCTCGTAGTGTACTTAATGGTAGGAATAGTTGTTGCGTTGGCCGTTGGAGTCCCGACGCTGGCAGTGGCGTTTTCTACGGGTGGAATGGACGGTTTGGGTGCGAGAGTGGTGTCAACGCTCTTGAGTCCCGTGATGGTGTTTTCGTTTTTGTTCGCCGGAACGTCAATCTTTTCCCTGCTTTTGAAGAGGAGGAAAAAGAAGGCTGACTGGAATTTTTGATTACAACACTTTGAATTTGAATCCGTAAGCGATTATTCCTTCCTCGCCTTCGGCGAAAATCTTGCGGAAAACCACTTTCACTCCAGCCCCGATTTTTATTTTTTCGGCCGGCGAGTCGACCACGTGGCTCAACAATTTCACGCCATTGGAAAGCTCGATTACTGCGAGCACGTAAGGCGTTTCGTTTTCGAATCCCTTCGCGCCCGCGTGCACTTCGGTGAAAGAATAGATTTTCCCTTCTTCGGGCATTTTTTTTGCTGCAAGGTTGCCCTTGCGCCTGCAGTTGGGGCATATCAATCGCTGCGGGAAGAACTCGTGCTTGCAGTTTTCGCAAACGCTGCCTATCAAATTGTATCGTTCGGGAATTTCCCTCCAAACCAGCGGCAAAGCTTCCCTCATTTCAAAATCACGCTCTCTTGAAAATGTGCACGGTCGCGGTAGCCCCGCTTCCGCCAACATTGTGAGTCAAAGCATGTTCTATGTCTTTAACCTGCCTTTCTCCGGCTTCGCCTCGCAATTGCCATACTGCTTCCACAACTTGCTTCACGCCAGTCGCGCCTACCGGGTGGCCGCATGCTTTGAGTCCGCCCGAAGTGTTTACGCTTATCGCCGCGTTCAGTTTTGTTTCCCCCGCTTCTATCGCTTTCCCCGCCTTTCCTTTTTCGAAAAAGCCCAAATCTTCGACAGCCATTATTTCCGCGATTGTGAAGCAGTCGTGTACTTCGGCCGCCTGAATGTCTTTTGGCTTCAGCTTCGCCTGTTCGAACGCCTGCCTTGCGGCAATCTTAGTGGCGTTCAATTCGCTCAAGCTTTTTCTTTCAGCGAGGGCGAGCGTGTCGCTCGCCTGCGAGCTTGCAATTACTTCGATGGGTTGTTCGCAAATCTTTTTGGCTTTTGTGGTTTCGCACAATATTGCAACGGCCGCGCCGTCGGTGATTGGCGAGCAGTCGAAAAGCTTCAAGGGAGACGCTATTATGCCCGAGTTCATCACCGTTTCGAGAGTGATTTTATTTTGGTATTGGGCGTACGGGTTTTTCGAGCCGTTGTCGTGGTTCTTGACTGCGCACAAAGCCATTTGCTCTTCCGTAGTTCCGTATTCTTTCATGTGGCGTTTGGCCATTAGCGCGTAGAGCGCGGGAAAAGTCGCGCCTTGGAAAAGTTCCCACTCTTGGTCGCCTGCCCCGCCTAACGCAGTCGCGGCGTCCTCTACGCTAACCTCGGTCATTTTTTCTACTCCGCCTACTGCAACCACGTCGTACATTCCGCTTGCGACCGCCATTATGCCGCTGCGGAAAGCGACGCTTCCGCTTGCGCAAGCGGCTTCCAAGCGAGTGGAAGCGACGGGGTTCAAGCCCAATTGGTCGGCAATCAGCGCCCCAATGTGTTCTTGTCCCAAAAAGCGTCCTGAAGCCATGCATCCCCCGAATATTGCCTGGATGTCTTTTCCGTCGATTTTCGAATCCTGCAAAGCCATGAGCCCGGCTTCGGCGACGAGCTGCCTTAGGCTGGCGTCCCACCGCTCGCCGAACTTTGCCATTCCCACGCCTATGACCGAAACAGAACGCATTTTCGCTCTACTCCAAATCCTTGATTTTCTTGCGGAATTTCGCGTAAGTAGCGTAATCCAAATTTTGTTTTTCGTTTATTTGCTCTGCAAGCTTGTGCTTGCTTCTCTTGTGCGAGATTTCTTTTGTGACGGTTATGTCGAAAGCGTCGCTTCCGGCTCCGCTTCCGTACGAGCACAGGAAAATCCTGTCGCCTTCGTTAGCGATGTCCAACACAGCTGCCAAGCCTATCATGCTCGCGCCACTGTAAGTATTGCCTATCACTGGCGTAAGCAATCCCGCCTCGATTTTTTCCTTTTCAAAACCCAAGTCCGCGCCTGCTTTCAGCGGGAATTTGCCGTTAGGCTGGTGGAATACGGCGTAATCGTAGTCTTTGGGCGTTGTTTTAGCTTTTTTCAAAAGCGCTTTCGAAGCAGTCAAAACGTGCTTGAAGTACGCAGGCTCGCCTGTAAAGCGCCCGGCGTGTTTCGGAAACTCGGCATGCTGCCTTCTCCAAAAGTCGGGCGTGTCGGTAGTATACGAAAGCGTATGGTTCAACAGCGCGAGAGGCTTGTCTTCGCCAATCAAAAACGCCGCTCCGCCGCTTCCTGCGGTGAATTCCAACGCGTCGTTGGGCCTTCCTTGCGCGGTGTCCGCGCCTATGGCCAGCCCGATTTTGATCATTCCGCTCGCCACCATTCCCATGCACGCTTGCATTCCTACGGTTCCAGCCTTGCACGCGAATTCGAAATCGGCTGCAGTGAGGTTTCCGTCGCAACCGCAAGCTTGCGCCACCACAGTTGCGGTGGGCTTTACCGCGTAAGGCTTGGATTCAGAGCCTATGAAAATCGCGCCTATGCTCGTGGGGTCGGTTTTAGAGCTTTCAATGGCGTAACGCGCGGCTTGCACCGCTATTGTTGCGGAGTCTTCGTCCCACGCGGCGACCGCCTTTTCTTTTACCCCGAGGCCGGCGCTTATCCTCTTTCCGTCTTTGTTCCAAACGCGCGCTATTTCCTCGGCAGTAATGCGGTAGCGCGGGACGTAAGCGCCGTACCCGACTATTCCAACCTTTCCGTTAACCATTTTTTTTTTTCACGACTAGAGTGCGGATGACTGTTTAGAAAAGAGAATACTGCCCGCGGCGCTTAAAAAGCTCATCGCACTTCGGCAATCGTCAAACTCGTCAAACGCCAAACGAACGATGGTTTAAATTTTCCCGTTCGCTTTGTTAAATCATGAAATCGTCTTCAATCGAAGGTTTCTACAAGAAGAGCTTGGAAGAACGGCTTTCCGCAATCAAGGGTTTCGCGGGCTTGAGCGACAGCGAAATTTCTTTGCTCAAGAAGCACGGCTCTCTCGACTTCGAAACCGCGAACCGCATGATTGAAAACGTTTATTCCACGCTTCCTCTGCCTTTGGGCGTTGCAACGAACTTTAAAATCAACGGCCGCGATTACTTGATTCCTTTCGCGATTGAAGAGCCGAGCGTTGTTGCAGCGGCAAGCAACGCCGCCAAACTATGCCGAGATTCGGACGGTTTTACTGCAGAAGCGGATTCGCCGATAATGTTCGGGCAAATCCAGTTGGTCGGGATAAAGGATTTTGATTCTGCCAAGAAGAAAATCCACGCTGCAAAGAGCGAGCTTTTGGAAATGGCTAAAGCCAAAGACCCTGTTTTGTTGAAGTTTGGCGGTGGCCCTTTGGATTTGACTTCAAAAGAAATCGACACGCCTAGGGGGAAAATGCTCATTGTTTATCTAGAAGTGAATGTTTTGGATGCGATGGGCGCGAATGCGGTCAATACAATATGCGAAGCGATTTCACCCAAGCTTGAAGAGTTGACTGGCGGTAATTCGAAATTGAAAATCATAAGTAATCTTGCTACCAAGCGTTTGGCGCGTGCAAAAGCCGTATGGAGCAAAGAAGCGCTGGAAAAAAGCGCGGACGGTAAAACCGCTGGCGAGGAAATAGTCGAAGGTATTCTAGACGCTTGGGCTTTCGCTTGCGGCGATGCGTATCGCTGTGCTACGCACAACAAAGGCATAATGAACGGAATTGATGCTGTTGCGATTGCTACGGGCAACGACTGGCGCGCGGTGGAAGCGGGAGCGCACGCTTACGCTTGCATTACGGGCAAATATTTGCCTTTGACGAAATACTCGAAAAGCAAGGACGGCGATTTGGTGGGGGAAATAGAACTGCCCGTTGCAGTAGGCGTAATCGGCGGGGCGACGAAAACCCACCCTTTGGCTCAAATTTCATTGAAGATTCTTGGCGTGAAAAGCGCGAGGGAATTGGCTTGCGTAATGGCGAGCGTGGGTTTGGCGCAAAACTTTGCAGCATTGCGGGCGATGGTTACTACTGGTATAAACGCGGGGCACATGAAACTGCATGCGAAGAACATTGCCGTGATGGCCGGCGCCAAAGGAAAAGCGATAGAAGAAATAGCCGCCAAAATGGCTGCGGAAAAGAACGTGAGCATGCAAAGGGCTCAGGAATTGCTGACGGAATTGAAGTGAAAGGCTGGTTTTGTTGAACGTCGACTTTTCCGTCATCGCACCCGTGTTCTTCCTGGTTTTGTCCGGCTTTGCTTTGAGGAAAACGGGTTTGATCGATGCGGATTTCGGAAAAAAGCTTTTGGACTTCACGCTTTTGATTCCCATTGCAGCAAGCGCCTTTCTTTCGATTGCAAAGCTACGCGTGTCTGCCGGCGACTTGCTTCTTCCTTTCTCTGCGTTCTTTTTCGTCGGAGTGATGCTCGTTGCTGGAAGGGTTTTGAGCAAGGCACTCGGGCTTGCGAACGTGAAAGCCGCAGTTTTCCGCCTCAGCCTCTTGATTTTGAACACCGCTTTCGTGCTGATTTTTGCAATCCCGATGCTCGGCCCCGAAGGCGTGCAGAAAGTTTTTCTCATGGTTTTGGGTGCCAGCCCGCTGATTTTCTCGGTGGTTTACGCCGTTGCCGCAGAAAGCTCTCCTAAAAACAAGGGCAAGCTTTCTTCCGAACAGCTGGTCAGGCGGATACTGTCCCTGCCGCCCTTCTTCTTTTCCGTCTTCGGGCTGTTGTTCGTGCTGTTCCAGTGGGACGTTCCAGTCTGGCTTTCCGCGCTTTTGCTTCCCTTGGATTCCATGTCTTTTCCGCTCTTGGCGATTTCCACTGGAATATTCCTCCAACCTTCGTTTTCCAACTCGCGGGTAATCGCAGTTTCCGTAATAACCAAAATGGGCTTGGGTTTTGCATTAGGCTTGGCTTTCACTTGGTTTTTCGAGATAACGGGCGTGGCGAAAGCAGTTCTGCTGGCGGTGTTTTCCTCGCCAGTCGGCTTCAATACAGTAGCTTACTCCGCGCGCGAGGATTTGGACCTCGAACTCGCAGCGTCGTTGTTCTTCGTTTCCGCGTTGATAGGCTTGTTTACCGTTCCCGCCGTATTCTTGCTATTCTCTTGATTCCACGCGCGGGCCTTGCTTCGCAAAAGTAGCGGTCAAAACCTTGTACTTTCCGTTTGCCTCGAGCTTTTGTTTTATCGTTGGAACGTCTTTCTCCCACGCTATTGCAATAACAGCTCCGCCGGGCCCGCAAGCGCCCGTTCCCTTCGCTCCCAAGCAACCGGCTTGAATGCATTCTTTCACCGTGTTCATCATGCTTTCCGGAATTACTCCGCCTCGCGAAAGCAGCGTGTTGTTTATTACGAATAGTTCCCCGAGTTTTTTTGCGTTGCCGTCTTCGTGCAGTTGCTCGATGATTGCTTTGACAACGGGTTCGAAAGGCGCAATCATTTTTCTCCTGTCTTCGTCTGAAACATCGTTCGGGTTTTTACCCACGAGCTTTTGCGAAAAAAGCGTTACGAGCTCTCCAGTCGCCACAGCCGTTTCCCCAAGCCCGCTCCTGTCGATAATGAGCAAAACCGTTCCCGTAGGCAAAACGAGGTTTTGATGCTGGAAATCGAATTTCACGCCTTCGCTATTCCACTCTTTCTTCATTACGAGCGCAGAACCGCTTGAAACCGTTTTAGCGTCTATCCCGGAAGCGTTGGCGTGCATTACCTTGTCGAAAGCCTGGATGGCGTCGAACAACTCTTGGGAAGAAGGAATGCGGTCGTCTATGGCGTAAAGGCATAACGCAAACGCCGCTGCAATGCTTGCGCTATTCCCACAACCTTTCGGCATTCCGCTATAACGCCTGTCGAAAACAACGCCTTTCGAAGGGTTCACGAACAAAAATTCCGCTTGCAATGCTTCAGAGAGTTTTTTGTTCGTCGCTTCGTCAAAGCCTTGCAAAACGCTTTGCTTGATTTCGACTTTCTTTTCGTCCGTAGTTTCGACTGAAACTAAATTCCTGTTTTCGAGGGGCGTTGCTATCGCAACGCAGCCGTGCACGACCGCGTGCTCGCCGGAAATGATGACTTTCGTAGGCGCTGAAGCGGAGATTTTCATTCGCTTTTTATTTGCCCGCGTTTGTATTTTAACATGCCTTCCCCCACAGAAGATTTTCGTTTGGGGATGTCGACGGCGTGGTGCTAGACTCGGCGAAAGAATGCCACGTGGTGACTTCCAAAGCCTTGGAACGCCATAAGGGGAAGGTAGAGAAAGCTTTCGGCGAAAAACTGAAGGCGTATCCTTATTCCTCGTTCTACGCGGACCGGCCTTTCGTCGACAAGGCCCATCATTACTTTGTGCATGCGATTTCCCTAAGTTTCATGGGAAAAAGCCCGTCGCCCTGGACCCAAACCTTCCCAACCGCCTGTTTTTCCCGTTCGTAGCCGATTATGCAGGCGAGTTCAAGCCCAACGCCGAGGAAGTGCACGTGAAAGACACGCGCTTTTACACTCCCCGCGAAGTAAAAGCTCTTGTCAATTCGAACAAGGCCACGCCTTCCCTGCAAAACTTTCTCAAGTTGATTGAAGGGGCGAAAGGCAAGGGATTAAAGAACGCAGCGTAATATTTTGATTTTGAACGGTGGGTTTGTGGGTGTTGCAACGGCAGAAGCGACTGCCAACATTGCCGTGGTGAAATACTGGGGAAAGCGCGACGAAAAGCTGGTTTTGCCCATGAACGGCAGCTTGAGCTTTACGATGGACGAGCAGCTCAAAACGCGGACTAGCGTATTGTTTTCCGACGAGTTTTCTCAAGACGAGTTGTGGCTCAACGGAACAAAGATGGACCTTTCCGACAAGGAAACTGCAGAACGCATGCAACAGTTGGACGTCATACGCGCTAAAGCGAAAACAAAGGCGAAAGCTAAAATCGTTTCTTACAATTCATTTCCGACTGCCGCAGGCTTTGCCTCAAGTGCAGCGGGCTTGGCCGCTTTGGCTTGCGCGGCTTCCAAAGCCGCCGGGCTGAACCTTTCCGCGCAAGAGCTTTCGATTCTCGCGCGGCTTGGAAGCGGCTCTGCGTGCCGAAGCGTTTTGGGCGGTTTCGTGGAATGGAAAAAAGGAACTAAAGCGGATGGAAGCGATAGCGTAGCAATGCAAATAGCTTCGCACACCCACTGGCCCGAGTTGCGCAACGTAATCGCGATTGTAGACGCTGGAAAGAAAAAAGTTTCCTCCCGCGCTGGAATGAAGCAGACTATTGCGACGAGCGTTTTATACAAATCGCGCCAAGATTATTTGCCCAAGCTCATCGAAAACGTGAAAAAAAGCGTGTTGGCGAAAGACTTCGGCACTTTCGGGGAACTGATTATGCGCGAGTCGAGCAACATGCACGCCGTGATGCTCGACACTTGGCCGCCGATAATGTACCTCAACGATTACTCCAAACAAATAATGTATTCGGTTGGCGATTACAACGCTTCGGAAGGGGAAATTGTTGCTGCGTATACGTTCGACGCGGGGCCGAACGCGCATGTCTACACTACCGAGTCGCAAGTGGATTCAATCAAGAAAATGCTTTCGGAAATCGAGGGCGTGAACAAAACAATGGTTTGCAAGGTGGGCGCCGGCCCCAAATACTTGGACGAAGGGCATTTGATTTCCGAGGACGGGGGCGTGCTGAAAGCGCATTTCGACGAGAAAAAGAAAGACTTGGTATTAGATTGATTTTGAAAGTGAAAAAAATTGGCCGTTTGTTCTGCTCCGGGGAAAATCCTTTGGCTGGGCGGATACGCCGTGTTGGAACGCCCGAACGTTTCCTTCATTACCGGCGTGGACAAGAGGGTTTATGCCGATGCGAAAGAAAACTACAAAACCGTTTTGCGCTCTCAGCAATTCGGTTTCGAGGCGAGCGGGATTTTCGAGAACGGCAAGCTCGTTTTAAACGGAGATTCCGAGAAATCCAAATTCGTGAAAACTACTGCAGAAGCGTGCCTGCAGTATTTCGCTTTCAAAGGCATTGCTTTGAAAAACTTTGAACTTGAGACTAAAAGCGATGCTGAATTCGGAGTCGAGGTGAAAGCTGGTTTGGGTTCGAGCGCTGCGGTTTGTGTTGCAACCGCGGCGGCGTTGTTTGAATTGCACGGGTTGGCCGTCCGAGCAAACAGAGAGCAAATTCACAAGGTTTCCCAGTGGGCGCACAACGCGGCACAAGGGAAAGTGGGAAGCGGTTTTGACGTTGCCGCCGCTTGCTATGGCGCTTCTTCCTACGTTCGCTATTCTCCCGACATTCTGAAAAACAACCCGTTTCCGCAGGTTGTTGAAGTGCCTTGGGATTACCAGGCCAGTGAAATTCCCCTGCCTCGGCAGTTTGAAGTGGCGGTAGCTTCGTTGGGTAAAAGCACTTCGACAAGCGAAATGGTCAAGAAAATCAATGCTTGGAAGGCTGCGAATCCGGCAGAGTATGGCGAGTTGATGTCGCAGTACAACGCCTGCAACGTCGTTGCGATCGAGACGCTCAAGAAGTTGTCTTCCGACTTTTCCGACAAAAACCTTTCGGACTTCAAGAAAATGTTCGACTACTCTCAGTTTTTGAAGAAGCAGTTGGGCGTGAAGAGCGGCGCGCCCATTGAAAGCGATGATTATACGAAATTGCGCGAAGACAGTTGTTCCAACGGCGCTTTTGTTTGCTGCCTGCCTGGCGCAGGCGGGGGCGACAGCATTGCCGCGTTTTGCTTGAACGACGAGAAGAAAAGCGAGCTGAAGGCGTTTTGGCAGGCTAAGGGCTTGAACGTTTTGGATTTGAGCGTGAGCAGCGAAGGCGTCAGGAAAGAAGCGTAATACGCCGCTTGTCGTTTTCAATCAAACTTTTTAATGCCGCGCGCTTTGTTTTCTTATGGCACTTTGGGATATTGAAAAGCGCAAGGCCCAGCACGTCGACATCGTTTTGAACAAGAAAATCGATTTTCGAAACAAGCGCACTGGCTTTGACGACGTAGACTTCCTATACCAAGCTTTGCCGGAAATGAATTTCAGCGAAGTCGACTCTTCAACCGTATTCTTGAAGCGCAAGCTGCGCGCGCCGTTATTGGTTTCGTCGATGACCGGCGGGTTCGCTGGGGCGGAGAAAATAAACCGTGACATTGCCCTTGCCTGTGAAAAGGAAGGCATAATGATGGGGTTGGGCTCGCAAAGGCCCATGCTGAAAGACTCGAAGCTTGCTAAAACCTACAAAGTAAAGGCGCATGCGCCCAAGGTTTTTCTTGCTGGCAACATTGGGGCAGTGCAATTGACTCAATACCCTGTAGAAAAAATCGAGTGGCTGGCGGAGCAAGTGGAAGCCGACGCTTTTTACGTGCATATAAACGCCTTGCAGGAAGTTGTGCAGCCCGAGGGTGACAAGAACTGGAAGGGCGTTTTGAAGGCGATAGAAAACTTGTGCTCGCGACTTGGAATTCCCGTAATTGCAAAGGAAGTTGGTGCTGGTTTGAACGGAGAGATTGCTAAAGAGCTCGAGTGGGCTGGGGTTAAGGCGATAGACGTTGCCGGAGCGGGAGGAACAAGCTGGACTGCAATCGAATTATACCGAAAGGGCGCGAAGCAGGGCGCGCTTTTCTGGGATTTCGGCATTCCTACTGTTGTCGCTCTTCAACAATGCTCTCGTGCGGTCGGGATTCCCGTAATAGCGTCGGGCGGGGTCCGCAACGGCTTGGACGTTGCAAAATCAATCCGCTTGGGAGCTTCTCTGGCAGGCGCAGCCCAGCCTTTCATCAAAGCTCAAGCGAAAGGCGGGGCTAAGGGCGTGCAGGAAGAAATACGAGACTGGACGAAGGCGTTGGCGATAGCGATGTTCTTGACGCGAAGCAAAAACGTGGCGCAATTGCGGAAAGCGAAGTTGCTGTAGTTTTTTATTGCTTCCCGCCCCCTATTTCTTCTTATGGCCGATTCTCTCGAACGGGTTGTCCGCAAGCACGCTTTGAAAAACGCTTTGGACTACGGAAAGGCGGACGCCAAGAGCGTGGCTGGAAAGGTTGTTGCCGAGTTTTCCGACGCGAAGAAAGATATGCGCACTACGATGCAGCTTATTGCAGTTGAGGTGGAGGCGGCCAATTCCTTGTCTAAAACGCAGCTGGAGAAAGAGCTTTCGCAATACGCTTTCGCCGAAAGGGTTGAAGCGAAAAAGGAAAAGTGGGTTTTGCCGGGCGTTGCCGAAGGGCGCGTTGTAACGCGCTTTTTGCCCGAGCCTAACGGCTGGTTGCATTTGGGGCACGCGAAAGCCGCGTTTTTGAGTGCAGAGCTGGCCCGCCAATATTCTGGAAAATTCCTCTTGCGTTTTGACGACACGAATCCTGAAAAGGAAAAGCAGGAGTTCGTTGACGCTATAAAGCAAGACGCCGAGTGGCTTGGCTTGCGTTTTGACGGCGAGAGCTATGCCTCCGATTTAATCCCGAAATTCTACGATTTCGCGCAGCAATTGGTTTCGCAAGGCGATGCTTTTGTATGCGTATGCAGCCAAGAGCAAATCAAGCAAAACCGCATGGAAAAGAAAGAATGCGCTTGCAGGGCAAACAACGTCGAAACAAATTCTTTAGGGTGGAAGCAAATGCTTGACGGAGCTTTGGGCGAAGGGCAAGCGGTATTGCGGTTGAAGGGAGAGATGCAGGGCGACAACACCGTGATGCGCGACCCCACGCTTTTCAGGATTCTCGAGACCCCGCACTACCGTCAAGGCAGCAAATACCGCGCCTGGCCTACTTACGATTTCGAGGTTAGCATAAGCGATTCGCTTGAAGGCGTAACGCACGCACTTCGCTCTAAGGAATACGAGTTGCGCGACGAGTTGTATTACTTTATTCTCGGCAAATTGCAATTGCGCAAGCCGTTCGTCTACGATTTCTCGCGCTTGAACATCCGCGGAAACGCGTTGAGCAAACGCCTCGTGAAGCCTTTCGTGGAGGAAAAGAAGGTTTCGGGCTGGGACGACCCGCGCTTGCTTTCTCTCCGCGGGATGAAGCGGAGGGGCATTCTGCCTCAAGCAATCTGCAATTTCGTGTTGAGCTTCGGGTTGAGCAAGGTGGAAAGCAACCCGTCGATCGAAAAGCTGTTGAACGAAAACAAAAAGCTTCTCGAGCCGGACGCAGAACACTACTTTTTCGTGGCAAAGCCGGTCAAGCTTTTGGTGAAAAACTCGAAGGAAGCTTTCGTGAAGCTTCCCAAAAACCCCCATACCAATAAGGGCAATCGGGTTTTGCACGCGCGAAAGGAGTTTTACGTGAGCAAAAACGATGTTGATGCCCTACGGGAAGGCGAGGTTTTTCGTTTGATACAGCTTTACAACGTAAAACTCTTGAAGAAAACGCCCAATTCGATTGTCGGCGAGTATGCGGGAAAAGATTTGGGCGAGGAAGAAAAGCGCGAGACTAAAAAACTCCAGTGGGTTCCCGTGGAAAGCGCGGTTGCGGGAGAGTTGGTGGTTGTAGGTGATTTGCTGAAAGGCGACGTTTTCAACCCCAAAAGCCTGTCGGTCGAAAGCGGCTTTTGCGAGGAAGAGTGTAAAAAGCTTTCGGAAGGCGCGATAGTGCAGTTCGACCGCGTCGGCTTCGCTCGTTTGGACGACAAGAAGAAAATGCGGTTCGTGCTTTCGTCTTGAGGTGGTTTCTTGCTTAAGCCCAGGATTTTGTTCGTGTGCCAGCAAGGCCGGGAAAGCAGCATTCTTGCGGGGGAAATGCGGGCGTGGCTTTTGAAAACCTCGCGTGCAGGCGTTTTTCGCGTCGAGCACCTTCCCAAAGGGATGGACGACAACAAAGACTTGCTTGATGTTCAACACCATCTCGTAGGCAGCGATCTTATTGTGGCGTTGGACCGCGGGCCTTCAATGTTGAACGAAATCAGGCGTTTTATAAGAGGCGAGCGTCACCCTCCTGTTGTTCACGAGCTAGGCCCCACGAATTCCCTGCCTTCGATAGACGTTTGGGGCGAAATGCTTTTGGAAAAAGCCCGCTTGTCTGCTTCCAAGCGCCACTGATTTCGTTTTTACATTGTAATTATTCTTGCTTTTTCCTTCGCAGGCTCTATAACCACCCTGTCGCCCTCGCGCAGGGCTATCGCCTTGAGGTTGTTGTCTGCGAGCAGAACCGCATGGCGCCGGTGCACGCGCACTTCCGCCTTGAATTTTCCCTTCAAGAAAAGCGGCTTGTGCTTGCGGATGGTGTTGTTGAAGGCGATGCCGAATCCTTTCTTGAATTTCCTTTGCGTTATCGCATAAAAATAAGCGCTTGAGCCGTATGCCGTTGAGGCGACGACGCCGTCGCCGATTATTTCCTTTGCAATGCACGCTCCGTTCAGGCAAAACTCGAAACGTATCGCGTGAGAGTGGTTTGAATTGTGGATTTGCACTTCGTTCAGCCCGACCAGCGTAAAGCGCTTTGTCTTTCCGTTTCGCTTTGCAAAGGCTGTGCCTTTGACTTTTTCGAAACTCTCGATTTTGAACTTCTTTTGTTTCAGTCGCAAGATTATTTCAGAGGCTGCGGAGTCGCAGTAGATTTTCTCGCTCGCCTTGTGGAGCGTTTTCGTTTTTTTGCTTTTGCAAACTTCGCATTTTGCGTTGTTGCGCACCGCGAGTTTCGGTACGCCAGGGTAAACGCGTTCTGCGTGAAGCAGAGTTCCATCGCCGCCGTAGGAAACGACGAAGTCGGGCTTTTTAGCGCTTACGACAAAGTGTTTTGCAAAAACCCGTTTTATGCGTGTTGGTTTGAGCCCGACGACTGTCATTTTCATTTCTAGCGCCTATTTTCTTACTGCGTCTACCTTAACTAAAAACGAGGATTTCGCCTTTCTCTTGCGCGTGTACTTGTGCAGATATCCCAGCAAGTCGGCGTTGCGGATTATCTCGTCCCTGTAATCTGCGACTGTTTTTTTCCTGTTGCGGTCGAGGTAATCTTCCATGGAAACCACGTGGTGGAACAAGCCGCTTTCCTCCTGCGGCTTCAAAGGGATGAAATTCGGGATTATCCTGGAGGCGGTGCGCACCGCGCGCTTGAGCGTAAAGACTTTCTGCTTGGCGGGCATGTTTTCTTGTTTTACCACGCTCATGCTTCCCATTGCGAGTGAAAACCGTCCCGTTGCCGCGTCCTTGAGCGCTTTTGCAATGCTTTTCTTTTCTCTCGAATCGTCCTCTTCCTGGTGAATTTTCGTAAGCCTGTCAATCAGGTTTTGTACGGCTGTTTTTTGGATTCTCTTTCTCGTTTCCGCAACGTCCTCGTGGTTCGTGAACTGCCGCGCCAAGAGCATCTCGTCCCCGCCCCAGCGCAACGCAACCCCCTCTTCCCTTATTGCGTCTGCCACCGCCTTGATGTAAGCGTCTCCGACGTGGTGTCCGTAACGGTCGTTGGCGCGTTTCAAGTTGTTCAAATCAATTGCGAAAATCGTGATTTCGTTGTGCTCGCGGTTGCTGGGAACGCGTTCTTCCAACTGGCTTTTGGAAAAGCCCATGAGCTTAGCGATGTTTTGAAGCCCTGAGCGGTTGTACAGCCCCGTCAGCGGGTCGCGCGAGCTTTTTTCCTGCAACTTCCGGAATTTTTCTTTCCTTTCTTTCAGTATGCCGTTTACCCACCACGCTTGGATTGGCGACAGCTCGCCCCCTTGCCTGAGTATCCTGACTGCATCTTTCTTTATCCAAAACGGAATTTCCTCGTGCCCCATGAATTTATTCAGCCTTTCCCCTCATTTTATTGTTGCGTTTTATTCCACAGTATTCGAGAAAAGCCTTTTAAATTGCGTGAGCAATATGTTTCTTGCCTTTTTTTTTTCAGGCTATGAATTCTATGACCACTAACGTGGGGTGAGAATGAGTTATGAAGTCTTACGTGAAAACCCAAACTCCTTCGGACGTGCAGGCGAAAGCCTTGCAGGCGATCGAAATCGCCAGGCAGTCTGGAAACGTGCGCAAGGGGACTAACGAAACTACTAAAGCGATAGAGCGGGGCAGCGCCAAGCTCGTGGTGGTAGCGGACGACGTCGACCCCGAGGAAGTCGTAATGCACTTGCCTCCTTTGTGCGAGGAAAAGCGCATTGCTATTGTTTTCGTTTCGGGAAAGAAAGAGCTCGGGAAAGCTGCGGGCTTGAGTGTGCCGTGCGCTGCTGTTGCCATTGCAAGCTCTGGAAACGCCGAAGAGCTAGTCAAGGAAATAACGTCTAAAAGCGCCAGCGATAAGGCTTCCGAGGCTAAGGAAAAGGCGGCCAAGGAAGAAAAGCCGGCGAAAGAAGCGAAGAAGAAAGCGCCCGCCAAGAAAAAGGCTGAAAAGAAAGAGGCAATTGCTGTTGCATAGGGCTTGAAACGGTGTTTAAATGGGCGGCAAGAAGAAAATAATCGGAAAGAAAGAGCCGGAACAACCTGCGCCGGCGGCGAAGGAAACGCCGGTAATGGATTTGACCGGTTTTCCGGCGGAAGTGGTCGAGGTTATCGGAAAGACAGGCGTTTTCGGGGAAGTCTATCAAGTGATGGTGAAAATCCTTGAAGGCCGCGACCGCGGGCGCGTCATACGCAGGAACATCAAGGGGCCCGTACGAAAGAACGATGTGCTCGTGCTGCTGGACACCGAAAGGGAAGCTAAGCCCATAAAGCCGAAAGGCGCTTGAGTGATGAAAAATGGCTAAATGCGTTTTTTGCGGGAAAGACATCGCTTTGGGCACGGGTTTCGTTTTCGTGAAGAAAACCGGGCAGTCGCTAAACTTTTGCTCGAGAAAATGCCAGAGAAACCTCTTAATGGGCCGAAATCCAAAGAACTACCGGTGGGCGTCGGGCGTTTGAACCCTCGCTTTCGCATTTCTTTTTATTTTGCGCTCTGCTTTTTTTTATCGCGGGCTTTTTTCGCCTTAAGGGTGTTCAGTCGAAATGTTGGGCAAGCTTGACTTCAACGAAATCCAGAAAAAATGGTGCAAAAAGTGGGATGAAGGAAAAGTCCACGAGTTTGCGCCCGCGAAAGGCAAGCCTGCTTTCGTGATAGACTCTCCCCCTCCTTTCCCGACCGGCGATTTCCACATGGGAAACGTGCTCAACTGGTCTTACTTCGATTTCGCAGCGCGCTACCGGCGCATGAGAGGCTATGCCGTGCTTTTGCCGCAAGGCTGGGACTGCCACGGCTTTCCCACGGAAGTGAAAGTCGAAAAGAAATTCGGAAAGCTTCCGCGCGAGGAATTCCGCAAAAAATGCTTGGAATGGACGCATGACATGATTGCGACGATCAAGCCGCAAATGAATTCTCTTGGGTTCAGCATTGATTGGAAACACGAGTACTACACTATCGACGATTCTTACAAGCGCCTAGTTCAATTGTCTTTGCTGAAAAACTTCGAGGCAGGTTTAGTGTATAGGGCCGAGCATCCAGTGTTGTGGTGCCCCGCCTGCCAGAGTGCAATCGCGAAAGCCGAGAGCGAGGAAATACAACGCGAAACCATGCTCAACTTCGTCAAATTTTCTTTGGAGAAAGACTCTTCGCCAGTGTTGATAGCGACAACGCGTCCCGAACTGATTCACGCTTGCGTTGCGGTTGCGGTCAACCCTGCCGACGCCCGCTATAAGAAAATCGTGGGGCTGCGGGTGCGAACGCCGTTGTTCGACAAGAGCGTTCCGGTAATCGCCGACGCTGCTGTGGAAAAGGATTTCGGAAGCGGTGCGGTGATGGTGTGCACTTTCGGAGACAAGCAAGACTTGATATGGCAAAAACAACATTCTCTGCCTGTGGTAAAAGCGATTGACGAGAAAGGGCTGCTTTTGAACGCAGGCGAATACTCGGGAGAGCATTTGGAAAAGGCGAGGCCTAAAATCATCGAAGCGCTGGCCAGGGAAAGCCTTTTGGAAAAGCAGGAGGCGCTGGTGCAAACGGTCAAAATCCACGACCGGTGCAAAAAGCCTATTGAGCTAGTGCTTTCCACACAGTGGTTCATGCGCATCAAAGGCAACGAAGAAAAGATTTTGGCTGCAGCTAAGGAATCGAACTGGCATCCCTCTTTCGCATACCAATTGTTTGAAGACTGGACGAACGGGCTGGAGTGGGACTGGTGTTTTTCGAGGCAAAGGGTTTTCGGAATTCCCATTCCCTTCTGGCATTGTACGGTGTGCAATAAGATATTCCTTCCAAAAGAGAAAGACTTGCCAGTAGACCCTACGCTTGCAAAACCGCCAATGGAAAAATGCGATTGCGGTGGGAAGCTTGAAGGCGAGAAAAGCATTTGCGACGGGTGGGTGGATTCGAGCATAACGCCTTTGGTAATTGCAGGGTGGCCCGACGGAAAACTTTTCAATGAACTGTACCCGTCTTCGCTTCGCCCGCAAGGCACTGACATTATCCGCACTTGGGGCTTTTACACGGTATTCCGTTGTTTGATGCTTACGGGAAAAAGCCCGTTCAAAGAGTTTTTGATAAACGGCATGGTGCAGGGCGAAGACAAGAAAAAAATGAGCAAATCGCTGGGCAATTACGTGGAGGCGAAGGATGTTATCGGAAAATACGGCGCCGACGCGCTGCGCCAGTGGGCAGCGCTGGGCGGTTCTACGGGAAAAGACATTGCTTTCGCGCCCAAGGAAGTGGAACGGGCGAAGGCGTTTTTGGTAAAGCTTTGGAACGCGTCGAAGTTCGTCGAGAGCATGGACGCTGTGAAAAAAAGGCCCGAAAAGCTCGGCGTTGCCGACGAGTGGCTTTTGAGCCGATTGAATGCAACGAAAAAAACGGTTTCGCAGGCGTTCGAAAACTACGATTATTACACGGCGATAAGCGCTTTGTACGAGTTTTTCTGGCACGAGTACTGCGATTTCTATCTCGAAGACATCAAGTACCGAGTTTACGATGACAGCAACAAAACGCGTGAGGCAGCATTGTATTGCGCTCGCGTTGCGCTTGAAGAAACGCTGAAAATGCTCGCGCCCTTCGCTCCTTTCGTTTGCGAAGAAATCCATTCGCACTTGTTTGCCGGCGGGAAAGAAAGCATTCACCTTTCGCGGTGGCCGGAAGTAGATGAACGCAGCATCAATCCGGACGCCGAAAGGTTGGGTGCGATGCTTCACAACGTTATCGCGCAAATACGCAGGCTGAAGGCGGAGAAAGGAATTTCGTTGGGCGCGGACTTGCAGCTTGTGAGAGTAAGCGCGGGCGATGCGGTGTGCAAGCGCTTGGCGTACGTGATTGACGACATTAAAGGCGCGGGAAGGGTGAAGGTAGTGGAATTTTCACCGGTCCCCAATGCAGGAAACGATAGCATACTGGTTTCGATATCGTAGAAAAGGTTTTTTAAAGGGCTTTTCGCATATTGTTTCCTCGTTCTAATGTCGCCCGAAAAGCGAAGTTAGACTTTTACGCTTAGCAAAGGTTTTGAAAAAAATGGCGAGAATGCACACGCGAAAACGCGGCAAAAGCAGGAGCCGCAAGCCTTCGTTCACTTCCAAGTGGGTGAAGGTCGAAAAAAGCAAGGTCGAAGACGCGGTCGAGCAGATGGCCAAGGAGGGAGTGCCGCCCGCGAAAATCGGACTGGTGCTGCGCGACGAGCACGGCGTGCCGGACGCCAAGAAAGTTTTGGGCGTTTCGATAAGCACTTTCCTCAAGCAGAAAAAAGTTTTGCCGCAATACCCTTCGGACTTGATCGACCTCGTGCGCAAGGCCGTGCGTCTGAGAAAGCATTTGACTTCCAACAAGAAGGACAAGGACAACAGGCGGCATTTGCACAACGTCGAGTCCAAGATAAACCGGCTCGTCCGTTATTACAGGGGCAAGCGCCTGCCGCAAGGCTGGAAGTACGTTCCCGAGGAAGCCGCGCTTCTGGTAAAATGATTAGTGTTGGTGTTTGAATAACATGGCCGTAAAAAAGACTATCGACTCGTGGAAAGCGAAGCAGTGGTACACGCTAGTCGCCCCTAAGTTTTTGGGCGAAGTGCACACTACGCTGACCATTCCCGCGACCGAGGAAGCGACTTTGTTGAACCGAGTGATTTCGATTCCTTTGAAGGAAGTGACCCGCGACATTTCCCACTTGTATTTTTCCGTGCGTTTGCGCGTTTCCGAAATAAAAGGCAAGAACGCGTTCACGAAATTCATCGGCTTTTCGCTCGCCCGCGAGTACGTTTCCACCCTTGTTCGAAGGCGGAGGGATGCTTTGGAACTGCACATTCCCTTGAAGTCGAAGGACGGGATTGAATTCCAGCTGAGTTCGCTCATCGTCACGCAAGGCACCTGTTCGGAAACGCAGAAGAAGGGCTTGCGCAACATGCTGGCCGAAGAGCTGAAGAAAAGGAGCGCTGCGGCCGATTTCGGCGACTTCATCCGCTCGATAATGTTCCAACAGTTGAACGCAGAGCTGCACAAGGCGCTTGCTAAAGTCTATCCGCTGAAGAGGGTCGAATTGACCAAGGCGGAGTTGTACGAGGAGTTCGACGTGCAGCAGACTATGCAAATAGCACAGAGGCCTGCGGAAAAGCAAGAGCCGGTGAAGGAAGAAGCCGAAGCTGCGCCGGTAGCGTCTGAATAAGTTTTCTAATTTTTAGTTGGCTTGGGGGTTTCAAGCTTTTTACTTGATAGTTTGCCTGAACGTCTGCACGAAGTGCGGATTTTTCAACCACAAGGCCATTTCCTCTTCCGCCTTCGCCTCCTTTGGCGAAAGGAAAAGCAGCGCTTGGTCGTCCGCGAGAACCATTCTAGACGGCAGTTCTTTAGAGAGGTGCGTGGCTTCCTGGACTCCCACGCTCGCGATAGGCGCTATTACCGTTATGTCCGCGCCTCTCTTGGCTGCCTTGTCGATTTCCTTGCCGTGCGCCTTGCTCTTGCGCAGCCACCCTTTCTCGTCGGTCGCAATAGTGACGTGTTGCTTTGCGTTCGCAATCATGGACGAAATTTTACTGTAAATCGCTTCCCTTCCCTTCAAAGTCCAAATCGTTTCCTCGGAAGAGAGTGCGGAGGACGATTGGGTTTTTATTTTCAACGAAAGCTTTTTGCCGATGTCTTCTATTTTCTCCAACTCTTCTTGCAATCCCGCCTGCCTTTGCTTGGCGAGCGTCTTTACTGCCTCGCCTATAGGCAGCGCGGCGTATTTCACCGGCCTTCCCTGCTGTATCAAAACGAATCCCTTGTTCTGCAGTTCGGTGAGAACGTCGTAAATGCGAGGGCGCGGCAATTCGGCGCGTTCGGCCAGCTCTCCGGCAGTATGCACGCCAAAGTTCGCCAGCGCATAGTATGCTTTAGCTTCGTATTGGTTCAAGCCCAATTGCCGCAGTGAGTTTAGAATTTCGGGATTTGCAGTCATAGCATCTGAGTAATTCACGAAGCGCACCTTTATTTAATTTTACTTGCGCCCAGGGGTAACTTAGCCCGCGCGGGGCGCGAATGTAATTCTCTCTTGCATGAGGGTATTTATAAAAGTATTTACTGGGTGGTAGTGAAAAATGGGTGTTTTTCCTCGCCCGCAATCTTTAAATACTCCCAACTGCAGGGTAGTAACATTGAGCGGTGGGTTTGTTGAAGCTAGCTTCGGTATTGTTGCTTTTCGCGTTGCTTTTCGGCGCGGCGAACGCCTTGTCTTTGTACTCGAACGCGGACCACGTTTCCATCCGCGGAACCGAGGGGAAGGTTTACTTTTGGGTTGTTAACACCGACGGCATTGCGAAGACGGCTGCTTTCAACGCCGACCTTGGCGAGCTGAACGGCTTTTTCGAGGATGATGGAGTTATTATTCCCGAAAGGGGGGCTAAGGGCACGTGGCTTCGTTTTCACGCTCCGTTCTGCTTCAGGGGAACCGAACGGATTGAGGTTAATGCCGATGTTTGTGACGCTAACGGGCGTTGTGAAGTGCTGCGCAAAACAGTTTTGGTTGCCGCCAACCCTCCCGAGCACTGCGAGCGTTACGACGACCGCAGGGTTGCGACAGATTCTTTCGTGCCCCCGCGTTCTTACGGTGCCGGCTCGCTCGCTTGGAGCAATTTGGTTTATTCTTCTTACTACGACCCTACCGACTTTGACGCGGAAATTTCCGGGAGCGATTATTGCGTAAAAATCAAGCCTGGCGAAAGCGTGCGCAAGCCCTTCAGCATAATCAACCGCGGCGCAGCCTCGACTTTCGACTTGCGCACTTTGGGTGAAGAAAGTGAAGTGAATTCATTCGTTTTCCCGAGAAGCGTGAGCTTGCGCAGGGGAGAGTCCGAAGAAGTTTGGGTGGACTTGCGTCCCGGCTGGGTTGAAGGCGGACGACATTATGTTTCTTTGCAAGTGATGAGGAAAGGGCAGGTCATAGCCGAAAGCCCGATTTGCGTGGAGATCGAGGACGTTTTCGAGGCGCAAGTGCGGCTGCCTTCGTCCGTTTCTGGAAAACAGTGCGAAGAAATAAAATTCCAGGGTTTTGTCGAGAACAAGGGCACTGCAAGAGATTCTTTCTCGCTCGCAGTCCCACGCAATTCTCTCGCCACTCCCGACTACATTGAATTGAACGCCGGCGAGAAAGCCGTTTTTTCCATTTCCATTCCGGCCAACAGCCTCAAGGTTGGAGAGAATGATTTTCTCGTCACCGCAAAAAGCTCTGCCAAAGGGATGGTTGGACAGGCGAACTTGAAAGTTGAAGCTGGTTCGTGTGCTGTTGCAGCCCCTGTAAAGTCGACCGAAACCAGGGGTGATACCGTGGTTGAATTGTCGGTTTCCGTAACCAATTCTTTCGAAACGCCTTTGAAGAACGTTTCTGCCGTAGTGGAAGGCATTCCTTCGTCTTGGAAAGTCGAGTCGAACGCCGTGGGTTCTATTGCGCCCGGCGAGAGCGCGGGGCTTTCCGTGAAAATAACGCAAACCACTTCGGAAGAGGCCGCGAGCCCGGTTCTTGTTGTTAAAAGCGAAGGCAAGGAAATAGGCCGCGAGCCTTTGCGGGCAATCAAGCCCAGCGGGATAAGCGGATTGTTCGTGGGCCTGTCGCAAAACAGCCTGCTCGTCGCCTTGCTCATAATCGCGGCTTTGGCGGTCGTGGTTTTGGTTGCGAGACGCAGGCAGCAGGAAACTCTGGTTTTCAAAGACGCTTACCGGGAAAGGCTCTTGTCGATAAAGAACGCGGTCGAATCGAAATAGCTTTTAAACCCGCCTTGAGTAAATCAAATCCTCATGGTTTTTTCCTTCGAGCATTTGTTGTTTGCGCTGGTTTTTCTGGTCGGAGCTACGGGATTTTTCGTTTCGCTCAAGCGAGGGGAAAAAAAATTCCTGGCGCTTTTCGCTTTCCTTTTTTTTCTGGGAATGGCCGGCCCAAGCTGGTTTTTCGACCTGCCTTCAACTCCCTATGCAATCTACTCTTCTCTTAGCTTCACGCCTCCTGGAGGGGAAGGCGGCAATGGCGGAGGCGGTGGCGGCGGTTCGGGCGGGGGTTCTGGAGGGGGCGGTGGCTCGGGTGGAGTGGGTGGTAGTGGAGGTTCGAGTGGAACTCCAACGCCATCGCTTGGCCCCGTTGTGGTTGAAGAAGACGTTTTGATTGAAGTGAAGGAGTCTTCCAATGCAGTCTCCCGAAAAGTCGCGCGCGATTACTACCTGGTGTTCGTGCCTGGCAAGACGTCGCAGTTCGACTGGAAAAGCTTGAAGCTCAACGAGTTTCCGGGAGACATAGACTCGATTTCGCTTCCACTCGAGCCGCCGGTGCAAGGCGGGAAAAGGCAGGTTTCGGTCGAAGGCTTGGAGACCGTAAAAATCGTTTATTCTTACGACGTTTACGGCGTTGTCGAAGTTTCGATGAAAGACGGGAGCAAGGGTTACGCCGCGATAGTGTTCTTGCGCGCGGAAAACGCAGGCGGCATTCCGTCTGGGCCTCTGGTCTGGGTGCAGGAACTCCCGCGGGAATTGGCGCTCAACGTCGAAGACGTTTTGGGTTGTTCGGTGCAATGCTCGGTTTCCTACGGAAGCGTCATAGTCTCCTTGTTTTTCGACGGCATTTCGCCTGGAGAAAAGGAAAGCGCGTCCATCACCGTGAAAGTGGATTCGCCGGTTTTGGACAAGGAACTTGTTTTAAGCAAGTTCAAGCAACCAGTGGTCGGAGCTTCCAACAAGAACGTGGAACTTGCTAAAGGCCCTGCATCCCAAAACCAGATATTGTCCCTACTCGGACTGATTGCGGCGTTGGGCGTGATTGCAATAGTGGTGAAGTCGTTTTTGGAGCGCAGATAGCAAAACGATTTAAACCGCGTCTTTCTTCTGTTTTTCATGGCCGCCTTTTCCGTCGAGCAGTACTTTTTCGTGGCTTTGCTTTTGGCCGGAATAATGGGCGTGGTTTTTTCCCTCAACAAAAAACGTGCGAAGGGTAAAGCACTTCCGTTTGCGTTGGCTTTCTCGCTTTTCCTGGTGCTCGCGGGGGTTTTCGGTCCGCTGTTTTTCAACCTTCCTTCAACCCCCTTTGCAGTAATGTCAGCCTTGAGCTTCAGTCCCGCGGAAGAAGATGCTGCTTACGCAGGTGCGCCTTCGCAGCTCGCGACTGGCGTGAAAGTAGTCAAGGTTGCTGACACATCTTCCAAAGCGCCGATAAAGGATGCAGTAGTCATAATCGAATCCGAGGATACTGTAGTGGCGACCGGGCTTACTGATGAGAACGGCGTTTTTTCAGCCAAAGCGCCTTTCACTAAACTGAAAGTTTCCGCTTACGCCGCGCCCTTCTCAACTTCAGCCGAAGTCGACACGCCTTCTTCTGAAGTGTCCCTGTTCCTTCCCCTGGTTTCGATTTCCTCAGCATCGTCGAAATTCAGGAACATAGTTCCAATAGGCCCCCCGATTTTCAGCGGCGGCTGGCAAATACGGATTGACAAGGGCAACGGAGGCGGAAGTGGGGGAGAGTTTGGAGGCGGGAGAGGAGGCGGAGGGACTGGCGGGGAAACTGGAAACAACGAAGGTGCAATAAGGAGTGAAGTCAGGGAACAGCCTGACGATTTCGAGATTCCCGCAGGTGGAGAGATTTTGTTCAGGCAAGGCAAGCTCGTCGTTTGGAGGATGATTACCAACCACAAGGCCACGGTCCCGCCCACCGGCGAAGAAGTTTTCGTTTCAACTGTGACCATATTCGCCAAGAACGTCGGCGATGCATCAATAGACTCGCTTTACTTGAGGGACGAAATTCCGTTCGGCCGGCTTTCCGACGTGCTGGGCGTGAGCAACAACGTTTTCAACGTGGAAGCGGGGAGCGTGATTGTTACGATGTTCTTCGACAGCATCGAGCCTTCTGAGACCGAGAACGGCCAGGTTTCGCTCAAAGTCGAGTCGCCGGTGAACGAGAAGGACGTTTTGACTAAGTTCAAGTCCCCTGTTGCGGTCGCAAAGCAAGGCGTGGACGTGGTTCAAGTTTCTCCATCCCAATCGCCCGCCTCGGGGTTCGACTTGAAAATACTCGGCTTGATAATAGTGCTCGTGATTGCGGCGGCAGTTTCAATCTTCTTCTTCAAGCGCAAATAGCCCGCAACTCGTTCCTGCAGGATTCAAGGGTTTTTTCCAAAACGGCTTTCGCATAGTCTTTCTCGAACCGCATGGCCGCAGCCTGCTCGTGCCCGCCGCCGCTTATCCCCGCAAACTCTTTTTTCAGCAGGTCGATTATTCTCGTGGCTTTGAATCCTTTCGCGTGCAGCGCTTTGCTCACGCGGAATTGTATCGTCGTCGAATCGAAACCCACGCTTGCGGCGAGGGGGTTTTGCTTTTCGAACTTTTCCTGAATTTTGTTCAACACTTTTCCTTTCGGCGGGAATTCGTTTTTCGCCGTGACCCCCTCGAGATTGACGCTCGCAAGCAACGCGCCCGAGATTTCCTCGCTTTTCGCCGAGAGCAACGCTTTTTCGAAGCAGGCTCCCAGGCGGGCGGTCGCTTCGGCGTAGTGGAATTGCGTTTCGCTTTCCAGCGCTTTCGCGTAAGCGTCGAGCGAAATCCCTTGGTTCGCAAGGAAGTCCAGGACCAGCGCCTGCTTCCTTTCAACCTTGTCCCAAAACACGCTCTTGTCCGACTCCATAGAGTAAAAAGCGAATTCTTTTTCCGCAAAGGAAAGCCTTTGTGCGAACTCGAACGCAACCATGCCAGTCGTGTGCGAAGACGTCCCTCCCGTTTCGAGAGGATTGAGGAAAACGTTCGCGAGCCTCCTGGCGTTTTCCGAATAAACGTGGTGGTCTAATACGCACACGTCAAAGTTTTCCTTCGCGGCCTCGAGCCCGTCCACGCTCTCTTCGTTTGCGCCGAAGTCGAGCAAAAAAAGCAAAGGTTTTTTTCCTCCGAACTGGCTTGAATCCATGCGTTCAGCGTCGAAAGAGGCTTCCACCGCGTCGTAAACCGCGGAGTTGCACTGCTTGTTTTTCAAAAACCCGGGCGGGTAGGGAACGCTTTTTTCCACTGTGAATTTCGCGATTGCGTCCTTAACGATTATGCCGGCAGAAATGCCGTCGCAATCGTCGTTAAAGCGTATAAGCGAAGGCGTGAGTTGCAAAAGCTTTCTCGCGACGCTTTCGACAGCTTTTTCAACTATTGGCGTGAACTTGCGCATCGCCTCGTCGTCAACAAGAAGCTTCGCTTGTTTGGGCTTCGAGTTTTCTTTGAGGAACAACTCGATTTTCCTTTCAAGGTCGGGATTTTCGACTTTGCGCACGCTCGAAGCGTTTTCCGAATCGGCCTCGACCAACTCGTCAATTGCAAAGTCGCTTTCGCTTGACTCCTGCTTGACCTGCACCCACCCGGAGGGCGTCAACAGCGTGTAGTCTGGGTTGTTCGACATGCTTTTTGCTACTATCCTTCCCGCAATCATTTTTTTTTCCACTCGACCGGTTTTCTCTCTTTAGTATTTGGCTTCCGAATTCTATATTACCCCTCGCTTCGTTTTCCTTGCATGGAGCAGGGCGTGTGCGTCGGTGAAGGTGGAGCGCGGCTGTTCGTTTCCAAACTGAGTTTTGAAAACCCGCACCGTTCAACCGTTTTCTTCAACCCACGCATGTCGTTCTCGCGCAGCGCGGGCTCGCTTGCTATTGCAGTGCTGAAGCCGAAAAGCGTTCTCGACGGGCTTTGTTCTACCGGCGCGAGGGGCGTGCGTTATGCGAAAGAAAACCCTTGCGTGAAGAAACTTTCGCTTGTCGACGCAAACCCCCTCGCCTTTCCGTTCATCAGGAAAAACTTGTCGTTGAACGGACTTTCGTCCAAAGCGAAGGCCTTCTGCCAGGATTTCAACGACTTTTGCTTTGCCAACGAAAACGCGTTCGATTTCGTTGAAATCGACCCGTTCGGCACTCCCGCCCCTTTTGTCGAAAGCGCGCTCTTGGCGTTGAAAAAGCCGGGCGTGCTGAGTTTCACTTCAACGGACCTAGCCAACGTCGTGAAAAAGAACGCACCTACCCTTCGTGATTACGATGCGAAGCCGTTGTACTGCGATTTTTCGCACGAAAACGCGCTGCGCATTTTGCTGGGCTTCGTCGCGCGCAAGGCTGGAGAAGCGCGTTTGCGCGTGACACCTTTGCTTTGTTTTTACGAAGGGCACCACGTAAAAATCGTCGTGCGCGTGGAAAGGAGAAAACTGAACGGTAGGCGCTTGGGTTTCATTTCGTATTGCGACAAATGCTTGCGCAGGTTTGAAGGGAAGAGGGCCAAATGCGTTTGCTCCGACCGCTTGTTGTACGCCGGCCCGTTGTGGCTTGGCGCGTATTGCGACAAAAAGTTTTTGCACGCGCTCGCGGCGTTGAATGAAAAAAGGGATTACGCCGAAAAAAAGCGTATCGCTAAAACGCTTTTTTTGCTGTCCAAAGAACCGGCTTTTCCGCCTTGGTTTTACGACGTGCACTCGTTTGCAGACCACTACGCTCTTGCAGCGAGAAAAAAAATGGAGTCGATTTTGGAAGAGTTGCGCGCGGCCGGCTTCAAGGCAGAACGCACTCACTTTACCCCGACTGGAGTCAAGACCAACGCGGGAATGAGTGCGGTGAAAAGAATTCTGTCCCGCTGATTTATGGCGTGAAGTAAATCGCGCCGTTGGCCACGTGGTCCCAAATGGAATAGAAGCTGTCGGCGTCAAGCCCGCCGCCGGCTTTCTTTTCGTTAAGCTGCTTTTTCAAATCGTCGAATTTTTCGTAAATCCTGACCAGCGTCGCTTCAGCCATTCCGCTTTCGAAAATCTCGTCTTTGGCAACCCGCTTTGCAATCACTCTTCTTACGATTTCCCTTTGGCTCGGGGCTATATCCAAGTGTTCCATCATAGCTTCGCCTAACACTGCACCCAAAACCCTTTTCCTAAGCCTGTCGTTCGGACTGAGTTCGGGGCCAGGAAGCCTTTCCTTCAGTTGGGCAACGCGCTCCACCAGCCAGTCTGCGTTCAAATCGAATTTCCCACTGCTTGAGTTTATTTCCTTATTCCGAAGTTCGTGGATTACTTTATCAGGGCGGCCCTGGCTTATGGCTTCGATTAACCTTTCCATTAAAAATCAAAAGAAAAAGAATGAGAAAAAATTTAAATGCTGACTTTCAGCTGCAACGCACGCTTGAGTTCGCGGTAGCGGTTGCGGATTGTAACTTCCGTTACGCCAGCCACGTCAGCAACTTCCTTTTGAGTCCTGCGCTCGCCCGTCAAGACCGAGGCAATGTACACTGCGGCAGCAGCTACTCCCATGGGCCCGCGTCCGCTGATTAGCCCTTTTGCCATAGCTTGTTCGAGAATCTCTTGCGACTTCTTTTGCGTAGCTCCGGAGAGTTTCAACGCCGTAACGAAGCGGGTTATGTAGAACTGCGGGTTGGTCAGCGGGATTTTCAGGTTCAGCTCTTGCGTAATCAGACGGTAGGTGCGCCCGATTTCCTTTTTCGGGATTTCCGCTACAGCGGAAATTTCGTCGAGAGTGCGGGGAATTCCGTATTTGCGGCAAATCGCGTAAATGACTGCGCTGACGACGCTTTCGATTTGCCTTCCGCGAATCAACCCCTTTTCAACGCATTTCCTGTAAAGCAATGCCGAGCTTTCGCGGATTATTTCCGGTAATCCCAGATGCGAAGCTACGCGGTTGAGTTCAGTTAATGCAATCGCAAGATTGCGTTCGATGCTGTTGGAAATCGAAGCGCGCTTGTGCCACTTGCGCATTCTGTAAAGCTGCGCTTGCTGGGTTGGCGCGATTTTCCCTCCGCGCGTGTCACGATTGTACTGGTCTATTTCCGTAACCAACCCCCTGTTGGGGTTCATGTATTTCAGGGGAGCGCCTGCACGCGCGCGCGAAGCGCGTTGTTCAGCGTCGAAAGCGCGCCACTCGGGCCCCTCTTGAACCATGTTTTCTTCAATCACGAGCCCGCAGTTGATGCAAACGGTTTCTCCCCTTTCAGAATTGACTTTGAGCTTTTTGCTTCCGCAATCAGGGCATTTCATGTAGTTTCACCTTTTGCTTTCCAAAACGACTTCGGCCGGAATTTCGACGTACGGCTTTGCTAACACGAACGGTTTTTTCACGCCCGCGATAACGTCGACGACGGTCGCGGTTTTCTTTCCCCCTAACAGCAAGTGCTTGTTTTCCAGTTTCGCGACCTCCTCCGTTTCCATCGGGGCGAGGAGCAAGTTGCCTGAAGCCGTTTTTTTCAAAACCTTGAGTTTCATTTCTAACCCTTGACTAAAACCGCGTTAGCGATTCCGTCTTGCCCTGGGCGGCTGGTTATCCTGGCCTTTCCCGCTTCAGTTTCGACCACCGCGCCTTTGGTGATTATGTTCTCGCGGGCGTAGTGGCGGTTGGCGGGGTTTTCCAGCACGTTCTTGATCCTGACTTTCTTTGTTTTTCCTTCGACGACGAGGTTGGCGAAAGCCAGCTTGACTGCAGCGACTTTACTCCCCCCGCCTATGACCTTGAAAGCCTTCCTTTCTTCCTTGTCGGAAGAGCTCAAGTGCGAGCGGGCGAAAAAGCCGCCGTAATTCGCCAGGGTTTTGTCCCTGTTTTTTCTCTTCAAACCCCCGCTTCCGGAAGATTTCGTTCTCGAATGCTTGTGATACTGAACCATTGCAAATCCCCTTTTTTTTTTTCTTGCGAAAAACCCTCTGCGCGCCTATAGTGCGTCGGATTTTCAAGAAATAGTAATAAATACTCCTTCTTACCCTGGCTTATAAACTTTCGCTTTACCCGCTTTTTCTGCAACCTTTTTAAATAACGTTTTCGTGATGAGTTGCAAAGAAAACAGTAGGTAGTGCAGAGGGTGATTTGAAAAATGGTTTTGGATGTCTTGTATTCCCGGCTGATTTTCGCTTTGGGTTCGGCTTTCACGAACTTTTTGTTCGGATTGCTCGACGTGCTCGTTCTCATAGTGTTCTTGGGAATAGGTTGGATAGTTGCCATGTTTCTAGTTTCCCTCTTGCACCATTTTCTCGCGCAAGTTGGAATGGAGAAAGAACTCAGGAGAAGGGGATTGCACGACGCGCTGTTGGGCTTCACGCTCACTGATGTGTTGAGCAAAGTGCTCAAGCTCTTGACTCTTGCAGTGTTCTTGGGCATTGCTGCTGAAATAACCAGCTTGGTGTTTTTGGGCGAACTAGTGCGCTGGTTCGTGGGCTACGTGCCTTTGTTCGTGCAGGGCGTTGCGATCTTAATAATAGCGTTGCTTGCCGGAGATTACTTGACCGACATGGTCAAACGCTCCACCATCCCCTTCCGCAACCTAGTGGGGTGGGTCGTGGAAGCGTTCATCGTTTATACGGCGGTAGTAATCGCTTTGCCCTTGTTCCTGCCTAACGCCGACGCGAGCTTGCTGCGCACCGCCTTTCTGCTGTTGCTGGGCGCAATGGGATTGGCCTTCGGTTTGGGCCTCGCAATTGCGATTGGACTCGGAATGAAGGATACTGTCGCGCGCGTGGCGAAGAAGAAAGAAGAAGATTTGGAAAAACTCGTTTGAGTTTTTCCCCTTATTTTTTTTCTTTCTTTTCCTTTTTTTGCCAGGGTGAGCGTCGCCAACCCTTTCTTCACTTTTCTAGGGGTTTATGCCGTTCGAAAAGAGTATATTAATTGCTAGAAATCTCCGAGCTTAGCCTGCCCTGTAGGCGCGTGGTTCTTGCGAATAGTGCTCCACTCTTGACGCAGGTGCTTCTGCACTTCCAAGCGTTGGAAGTTTTTCTTCAAAAATGCGATGGTTCGCGGGTCGTGCGTGTATCCGCTTCCGAAATCCCCTATTTCTTTATGCAAACGCGTTATTTGGTTGTCCCTCAAGACCTTTCCAATAATCGAAGCTGCCGAAACAACTGGATACTTTACGTCTGCCTTGTTTTCGCAAACTATTTCCGTTTCGTGGTCGAAAAACTTTCGTATGCGCTTTTCGAAAGTTCGCGGCTCGGGGTCGGGCGAGTCTACGAACACGCGCTTGGGTTTTTCTCGCAAGAGCGACAGCGCTTCCGCAACCATCGCCGCTTCCATCGTGTTGAGAGAAACCTTGCGGCGCATGAGCAGCGTTATTTTTTCCGCGCTGTATTCCACGACCGCGTAGTCGCCCATTTTGATTAATTTGGCGTAAAGCTTTTCGCGGACTTGCGGCGAAAGCACTTTCGAGTCTTTCACGCCCATCTTGCGCAATTCGTTTTCTTTCGCGTCGTCGATTGCGAACGCGCATATGAACATGCTGCCGAAAACGCAACCTCTGCCCGTGTCGTCAGCCCCTGCGATAAGCATTTTTCCCACGCTATAAAAGCAATTAATAAAACTAAACCGCATCAAGTATTAAATTGCCTTAGCGAAGGGGTCATGGTATAGTGGCATTACGGCAGGCTCCAGTATTGCGGTTTTGTGAGGTTGTGGCGAAGGCGGTTGCATGGCAACCGCGGGCTACCGCACGCCTATGAGCGTTTTGCAACTGGAGCTCTGATGTCTGTGAAGAGCGAAGAACAACCTTCTTCCGAAAGGAAGAAGGTAGAGGGGGAAACGTAGTTCTCCTTTGAAGAAACCTGCAGATCGGAGTTCGATTCTCCGTGACCCCACCTTTCTCTTTTCAGGCAAAGCCAAGCCCCCCGCAAGCTTTAAATACTCCCAACTGCAGGGTAGTAACATTAAGAGGTGGGTTTTTTGAGTGCAAAGCCTTTACTCGCTGTTTTGTTCGTTTTCGCGTTCGTTGGTTTCGCCAACGCGGTTCCGCCCGAAGTATGCGGCCCGAACGGCTATTACGATTCTTCAATCGACGATTGCAGGTTTTTCAACGAGCCTAACGGGAGCATATACTGCAACGGCGCGCAAAGCAAATACCATTCCGCGTGCGTGGGCCCGAACTATTACGACTATGATTCTTACTCGTATTACTGGAGTGGCTACATTCGCGGTCATCCTTACAGCGGGCAGGTTTGCGAAGCGCAAATAACTTACAACGACCCCCGCTGCACTGGCGGAGGCAGTTATTCCGGTAGCAGGGAAGGCGGTTCGGGCGGCTCGAGCAATTACTACTACTCCTATAACGATTACTACTACAATTCTTACGGCGGTTATTGCGGAAACGGCTATTGCGAATATGGTTATGGCGAGAATGCTTACACTTGCTTGGTGGACTGCTACAATCCTTTCGGCCGTGGTTATTACTCTTCGTGCAACTTGTACTCCTACCCGACTTCGATTTACGCCGGCGGGTGGAGCGACGTGCAAGTGCAGTATGTCGACTTGTTTTACGAGCCGGGCTTGATTCCCGTGAATTGCGGGAACGGTTATGTCGCTTATGCTTACAACGCTTACGGCACTACTGGAACTGCTTACGCTAGATGCTACTTCCCGTACGCGGGAACGTTCTACCAGACTGCTTACGCAGGCGGCATTGGCTGCAGTCCTTCGCGCGTCCTCGCGGTTTACGGCAGTGGCGGTTCTGGCGGTGGTTCTGGAGGAAGCGGTGGCGGCGGCAGCCAGCAAAGCGGTTCTTGCGCAGTCATAACCAACCCGTCTTCGTTGAACGGAAACGGCTCTTCCTTCGCTACCGTGGTTTACCAAGGTTTTTCTTCTAGCGTGCGGACGGCGCAAGTGATTTGCGGGAACGGCCAGCAGGCCAACGTGCAGTGCGACGGGGGTGCTAACGGAGATTGCAACGCGTTGGAGTGTGTTTATTCCACTCCGCCTTCGTTCCCGAAAAGGTACGACGTAAAGGCGATAGTGAACGGGCAACAGTGTTCTTCTTCGGGCGTGAACATTTACGGCAACAACCCTACGCCTACTCCCACTGCGCAGCCCGAGTTCGGCGGGATAGTTTTGACCGTGAAAACGCAAGGCGGCTCGCCAGTTTCAGGCGCGTTTGTGGTTTTGTTTTATTACGGCCAGGCGGTGCTTACTGCCTACACCGATGCATCGGGAGTGGCGAGTTTCAGTTCCCTTCCGGTCGGAAGCTATTCTTTGACCGTTTCAAAAACGGGTTTTGAAACGCAAACCGCGGGTGCGGTTGTCGTTGCGAACGAAAACGCCGAAGTCGAAGTCATTCTCGAACGCGCGAATGCGTTCAAAAGCTGCAGCGTTTCGCTCAATCCTTCCACCGTGAGGCCGGGAGAACAGACTACCGTGAGCGTGGCGTATTCTGGCTTTGCTAATGCCCCTCAATCCGCTTTGGTTTCGTGCGCCGGGCAACAGCTGCAGGCGCAGTGCACGGGCAACAGTGAGGGTGTTTGCACGACCCAGTGCGCTTTTGCTGCCGAACAATCCTACCCGCAAACCAAGCTCGTTTCTTCTTCAATCGAAGGCACTAACTGCGCTTCGGCGCAAGCCACTCTCATCGCTCCCTTGCCCACTCAAGGCACGGTGTTGACGCGTGTTACCGAATGCGCTTCGGGAAGCCCGTTGCAAAGCGCGAGCGTGATGGTGAACGGCACTCAGGCTTACACCGACTCGAGCGGCGTCGCAACCGCGATTTCCGACCCGGGCTTCGTTTCGATTGTTGTTTCAAAGAACGGCTTTTTGCCGGAGCAAACTACTGCGTTCGTTGAAGCGGGAAGGACGGTTTCCAAGAGCGTTTGCTTGAACACCGTGCAGAGCGCTTGTGATTTCGAGGCAGAGCTTGTTCATTCCCCCCAGTGTCCCTACTCGCAAGAGCCCGAGCCTTACCAAGTAAAGCTTACCAACAAGAACGCCACCGGCAATACGCTCGTGCAAATCCAGTATTCCAACGACGTGTTGAGTGGGCCTTCGAGCGTTTTGCTCGCGCCTTCCCAGCAAACCATTGTTGAATTCAACTCCACGCTCCGCAATTTGGGCGGCTCGAGAAACGCCATTGTTTCCTTCATTTCTTCAATATGCAGCAAGAACATCGCAATCCAAGCTTGCATGAGCGGCGGGCTTGAAGTCGAAGCAATACGTGACAGAATTACTGCGCTGCCGGGTGAAAGGGCGTGCTTTGATTTGCTGGTGCGCAACCGCGGCTTGGCTTCCTCGCCCGTTACGATGAGTTATTCTTCCAGCGATTCTTCCTTGACCGGAGAGTTCAGCGAAAAGCAATTCCGCATCACGCCCCAGGAGAACAAGCAGGTGGACTTTTGCGTTGACGCGAAAGGCAGCGGGCTGAAGAGCTTCACCATCACCGCGTCGAGCGAAATCAACGACGCGAGCGAAAGCGTTACGCTTGACATTCCGTCTTTGAACGTTTACCTTGCGAACGGCGGCACGTGCGTGGACGTGAGCGCGCTGGACACCGTGGAGAGCGTTCCTGTTGCTTTGACGAACAACGGCGTTTCCGGCGATTACGAAGTTGAAATGGTGAGCTTGCAGGACGACGAGGAGGAAAATCCGCTGCAGGCGGAAATAATTCAAAACAAGATTTACGGCTTCGAGAAAGGTACCACGCGCAACGTTTACGTTTCGCTCGACCCGTTCGACGCCGAAGCGGGAGAGCACAGGTTTGATTTGCTTTTGAAGAAAGACGGAATCGTCGTTTCGCAGCAGACCATCTGCTTCGACGTGGAAGACAGAAAGATGCAGTCAGTCTCGCTTACCCCCCTTTCGCTCACCATTCAAAGCGGCAAGAGCGCGAGCGCGTTTTTGAACGTCGAAAACACGGGCAACAGGCGCTTGCTTTACTCCGTGGTTGTTTCCAACGTGCTTCCCATTCAAATCTACCCGCAAAACTTTAGGCTCGAGCCCGGAGAGTTTGAAAAAGTGGAATTGCAAGTTTCCGCGCCTTCTTCGGTGCGCTTGGGCTCTTACACCATTCCCATACGCTTGGCTTCAAGCTCGCGAGACGAGAATAAGTATTCCGTTGACGTGAATTGCGGAAACGGAAGGACGAAGACCATACAGTGTGAAGGCGGAGAGAGCTCGTGCGGAGCTACCTGCGATTACCCCGACGCGGGCGAATTCACCGCCACGTCTTCGATTGCAGGAAAATCTTGTTCTTCCACGACCGTGCGCGTCGTCGAAAACTTCACCGACAGGTGTTTCTTGAGCTTGAACCCGACTGTTACGGAGGAAGACGAGTTCGTCAGCGTAACGGTGAATTACCGCGATTTGAGCAAGGGTGCGCAGAATAACTTCACCATCGACTGCGGGAACGGCAATCGCGTTACTGCCGAGAATTGCGTTGGCACCAGCGGCTCTTGTTCGGCGCGCTGTTTGTACGACCGCGAGGGCTCTTACACTGTCACCGGCTCTTCGAGCAACTACTCTTGCTTGAATGCTCAGGTTGCAATAATGGACGAGAACGAGGGAGAAGGCGTTTGCCGCCTTTCCACCCAGACCAACGTTGCGAAAGGCACTGCGAACACCATTACCTTGAGCTACGACGTTTCCGACTTGCCTTCCGAAAGGCAGGAGTTGCTTTCCAGCCAGAGCCTGCTCGTTAACGTTGTTTCCAGCGCAACTCGCTTCGAACCCGAAATTTCGGAAGCCATTCAAATCACCGCGCCTTCGGTAGTGGAAGTCACTCCCGGCTCCACCACGTTCATTCCCGTGACGATAAAGAACAACGACGTTTTCTCGCTGAATACCGTGCTGGTGTACCTGGTTAACTTGCCGACCGGCGTGCAGGCCGAGCGCATTCAAGCGTTTTCGCTGCAGCCCAAATCGCAATTGACCAAAAACATCGTTTTGATTGCAGCGCCCGACGCGCCTTTGCAGTCCACCGCTGCAAAGCTCAAGGTCGAATCCGGCGCTTTCGTCGCTCCAGACAAGCAAATCAGCGTTGTGGTGAAAAAACCCAGTGCCGAACTGCTTTTGGTCGACGTTGCGGAACCCTCGTTTTCTTTCGACAGCAAAGGCAACTCTTCTGAAATAACCGTCAGGCTGCCCGTTACGAACAACGCGCCTCGCGCTGTTACGGTAACTTCGTTCGCGAGCGTTCCCGAAGGCTGGAGGTTCGGTTCTACGCCCGTTTCGATAAAGCCCGGAGAGACTGTGATGCTTGAATTCAAGCTGGCTTCCGACGCCTATGAAGACAAGGACTTCGAGGTATTGGTGAATTTGCAGTCCGATGAAGGCAAGATAAAATCCGTGCCCATCCGCGTTCCTTCCAAGTCCTCGGCTTCCGGATTGACGGGCTTGTTTACAGGCTTGTTCGCTTCCTCGACCGGCGGGATTCTCCTCCTGCTTTTGGTGATAGGCATGGGGCTCGCGGCGTTCTTGTACTACGCAAGCCGCGAGATGAAGGAAAAAATCGGTGAAGACGAAGCGCAGAAAAAGCTTGACAAGGAAAAAGAGTAGAGAGGCGCGCACGAGTTAAAAGGCGAGAGATTTTGAAATGCTTCCGCGAACGAGTTTCAAAGCCGCTTTAGTAATTTTTCTCCTATTTACATTCATGCCGCAGGCTTCGGCGCTAGCGCAACTTTCTGTAAGTCCGTCAGGTCTTTCCGCGTGCTCTTGCGACCCGATTTATTACGACGTTGAAGTGTACAGCGACAGGGACGACGTTTTCGAAATGTCTTTCGAATCCGAATTTCCATTCTCTTCGTTCATGCAACCGCAATTGCCCGTGCCGTCAGGCTCGACCATCAAAACGACTTTGGTTTTGAACAGCGCGTGCAACTCGCGCGAAGGAAATTATTCCTTTGCGGTTGCGGCGCGCGGAAGGATGGGTGCTGCGAGAGGCGAAGGCTATGCTCTAATCCGCTCTTGCCGCAACCTTGAGGTTTCCATGCCCCCACAGCAGAGCGTTTGCTCGGGCGGCTCGCAAAGCGTGCTTATAACCGTGAAAAACAACGGGCTTGTGAACGAAAAAGGGAGCTTGGCTTTCGAAAACCTTCCGCGTTCGTTCTACACGCTCGCAAGCGATTCTTTCGACTTGAACCCGGGCAAGACCCAGAATTTTCTGCTTTCGATACAACCTCCAAGCGACACTCCGCCTTCGAGCTTCAGTTACAACGTTCGCGCCAACTACGCAGTCGCGACAGCAGGGGTAGAAATCCAAGCGTGCAATTTCGAGGGTCCCGACCGCGTGATCCTAACCCCATCTGCCAACAAAGTGGAATTGTGCGCGGGAAGCAAGAAGGCCTTCCCCCTTTCAATCAAAAATGAGGGTATGACCGCCTCGTTCGACTTGACCTCGAGCGGCGCGCCCGGATTCTTCGCTCCCGACCGGATTTCTGTTTCCAAAGGCGCGACGAGGACTGTTGATTTCACGATAAACGGGGCGCGAGTGCAGCCTGGAAACAAGACGCTCGTGCTGAACGCCTTTGGCCCGGCTTCTTCCGACGCTGCTAGCGTGGACGTGGTTTTCAAAGACTGCTTGAGCGCGGTTTTCGGCGATTTGGAGCTTTGCCTCGGTGACAGCGGCAGTATTCCCTTTTCTTTCAAAAACAACAATCCTTCGCCACGCGAGTACGTTTTCTCTTCGCAATCGCAAATCCCCTCGCGCGTTGAGCCTTCTTCAGTATTGCTTTCCGCAAACCAGGCGATTACCGCCTCGCTCTTCGTGACAGGCTCTGCACTGGGTTCTTACAACGTTTTCGTTTACGCAAACGCAACAATCTTGAAAACCCCGCGCGTGATAGTAAAATCTTGCTTGCCCGAAGGCGGGCCCTTACGCATTTCCAACAAGAACTTCGAGGGAGAAGCGGGAATAGCCCAAGCGTTTTCCTTGCAGTTCACTTCTCAACTGCAAAACGCGTCGATAACCCTCCCGCAAAAAATGTTTTCCGTTTCTTCGATGCGCGTGGAAGGCGACAGGTTGGTTTTCACTGCAATTCCGCTGGCCCAAGGCGTTCTTGAAGTGCCCGCGTTGATAGTCGCGAATGGGCAGTTGATTGAAGAAAAACTTTCGTTTTCCATTCGCACCGCGAGCGTGGAAGTGAGGGAAAAAAGCCAATCCACGGTTTCCTCCAACGGTTCTGTGCTGAAGAACGAGCTTTTGCTCGTGGTTTCAAACAAAGGCGTTGAGAAAGTTTCCCTTGCCCCGTCGCTTTCGGTTGAAGGCGCGGTTTTCGAGCCTTCCTCGCTTGAGCTGAACCCGGGTGAAGAGAAGGAGTTGAAAGTGGTTTTCGAAGCGGAGGCAAACACTTCCGTTTCGCTGGAATTACTTTCGCAGGAAAAGCGAAGCTATCCGTTGAAAACCACTGCGGTCCAAGCCCCTTCGTCGACCACCGGGTTTTTCACCGCAACCCGCGCGGTGGGTTTGTTTGCAATAATAATCGTCATCGCACTCATAGTCCTCGCCTTTTTCCTCAAGCGCGAGTTCCAATCAAACGCGCCCGAAGACGCCGAAGGGAAAGAAGGCAAGAACTCTAAGAAATAACCTTTGCGTATTGAGCCCGGCCGGCTCACGCTATATGGCGCATAAATAACCCGTTCGTTCTATAGCCCCCGCCTATTACTGTCCGTTGCTTGCAGTAAACGTTACGACCGAGCTTTTGCTTCCGGCAGCTTCGCCAGTGGGAACCGTGATTTGAATGTCTATTCTCGCGTAGTCGTTGCCGTCCGTGAAGTTGAGCATGCAAATTGCGTTTGTCGAGGAGGTTAGTGGCATGTTGTACCAGAGTGTTACGTTTACGGTCGAACAGTTTTTGGCGTCTACGGTTCCGAGTGAAGTGTTTCCGCTGGCGTTCGTGACGTTGAATCTATAGTTCGAATTGTTTCCCGAAGTGGAATTCCACAATGCGCTGGCGCTTATTGTCACGTTGACCCGCACGCTGCCGTCGTTGCGTAGGAGGAATTGGCTGGCGTTGGAATAGTTGACGCTGGTGTCGAAAGTGTTTCCCACGCTTACTGCCGTGAAGTTTACGCTGGAGTTTTGCAGGAAAATGTCGATTCCGCCCGAAACGTCGGCGCTTACCGTTCCTGTGGGGTTGGACACGAGTCCCGAGTATTTGACTTTCCCGAAGAGCATTCCGAGCGCAAGCATGGTTGTTGCGAGGGCTAGCGCGAGAACCAGCACTAGCGTTTTGTTTGCATCTTGACTAACTCTTGGCTTGGGTGTTTAATACCGTTTTTGGTTTTTTAATTGACTACGGTCGCGATTAGCGTGAATGATTTTTCCAAATCTTTTTCCTTTATGGTTATCACTGCGGAATGTTGTCCCGCGTTCAATGCCGTGGCGTCGAACGTGGTGGTGAATTGCTTTTCTTCGCCGGGTTTTAGGGTGGCTGGGCAGGTCATGGTTGCGTGGCCGGCGTTGGTCGAACAGGATATTTCGGTGAGCGTGAGCGAGCCACTGTTGGCCACTGTGTAATTTCGCACGGTGGTGTTTGAGATGCTTTTGTTGACAGTAAACTCTTCGTCTCCTGGGGTGAACGTCCAGCCTTTCCTGAATTCCGAGTTTACGTCTATAACTACCGTAGTCGCGCAGGATATTCCTTGCGTTTGCGCGCTTACAGTCGCTACTTTTTTTTCGACGACGAACGAGTAGCTGCAGCTGGCGATGTAAAACTCGCCGTGTTTTTCTGCCTCGGTTTCTTCGCCGTCTGCAGTGCATTTTATCGTGACGCTGCCGGGATTAGGGGTATTGAAAAACCTGGCGGAGGCTATTGCCTTGAAAGGCCCTTGCGCGTCTTTGGGGTTTATGGAAACCACGCACTCGCCTTGCACTGCAGGCGATGGGGACGGCGAGGGTGAAACGTCGGGTGACGGTGAGGGGATGGGTGAAGGCGAGGGGCGCGTTTGGGCGCTTTCGTTGGGCGCTTCGGCGGAAGCGGTTGCTTGGAAGAGGGGGCTGGGCGACGGCCTTTCCTGTCTTTGTTCGATAGGCTTTTCTTGGAAAATGCATCCCGCCGCAGCCAAGGCTAGTGCGATTAAAAAAAGCGCTTTCAACTGCTTCAAGCGGTGACTGTTATTGTTTTCGTGCAAGCAGCGCCACCCGCAGTCGCAGAAGCGGTGTAAGTTCTGGTCGATGAAGGACTGTAAATGCATGATTTCCTGGCGAAAGTGCTGCTGCCTTGCCTAACGATGTCCATGGAGATTCCGTTTTCGCTGGTGTCGCACTTGACGGTGACGGTGGTTATTGACTGCGGAAGCTGGTCGAAAGTGATGAAGTATTCGACTACCGACGATTTGGAGAACGTGTCGCGGTTTTGCGGCGTGATTATGCTGCAGGCTCCGCCTTGCTCTACTGTAGGTGAAGGCGTGGGTGTGGGTGTTGCAGTAGAGATTGCCGTTGCAGTCGCGGTTCCGGTGGGGTTTGTGGTTGTAGTGGCGGTTGCTGTTGGCAAAGGCGACGGCTGGCCTTCCAGCTGCTTTTCGTTCAAACAGCCTGCTGTTGCGAGGGAAAAAGCCAGTGCAAAAAACAGTAATAGTTTCACGTTGTAGATTAAGTGCGGTTTGCTTTAAAATCTGTCGAAACGCGTTTTACGCGGTTATGGTGAGGGTGATGGTGACGCTCTTTTCCAAGTCTTTTTCCTTCACGGTGAGCACGACGTTCTGCTGCCCTTCCGGCTGTCCCGAAACGCTGAACGTGGCGTTGAACGGCTGGGTTTCGCCGGCTTTTATTTTCGTTGGGCAGCTTACCGTGACGAAGCTCTTGTCGGAATTGCAGGAGAATATATTGAGCTCGAGGGTTCCGGTGTTGGTGATGGTGTAATTGCGGGTCGTGGTGTTGGAAACGCTTTTGGTCATGGTGAACGACTCGTCGCCGGGGCTGAAAGTCCATGTTTTCGAGTATTCAGGGTTCACTTGCACGACGACGAGCGTGGTGCACGAAACGCCTCCGCCAGTCGCGCTTGCGGTTTCAAGCTTTCTCGCGAGGGTGCTGGGGTAGTCGCAAGTCCTGAAGAAAAACCCGCCTTCCTTTCTTTCTCCAACCGCTCCCGAGTCTTGTGCAGTGCATTTTATGGTGGCGTTGCCGGGGTCTACGTTCAAGAACCGCGCGGAAACTCCTGCCTTGAAAGGGCCTTGCGCGTCATTAGGGTTGACTGAAATAGAGCATTCCGGAGTGAGTTGCACCGCTGGTGAAGGCGTGGGTGTGGGTGTTGCTGTGGCGGTTGCTGTTGGCAAAGGCGACGGCGAGGGGCTCGCTTTCACTGTGGGCGTAGGCGTCGGGGTTGCGGTTTGGCCGGGCTGTTGGAAAAGGCAACCTGCGAAAACGAAAGCGGCGAAAACCAAGAGCAAGATTGCGCGCATGGCTTTCATTACTGCTGATTTGCTTTTTAAAACGCGCTTTCGGTTTTTTACCCGCGCATTCCGAAGGACCGCAAAAGCCCTTTGAAAAAATCGGATATCGCGTCGAAAAAGCTTTTCGCCGGCTTTTGGGCGGCGGCAAAGCCCGTTATCGGAGCGGGTTGTGCGGTGGGGGATACCGACGGAAGCGGCGAAGGGGATGGCGCGATTACGTATGCGCCCACTTGGCCGTAAGCGGCGAAAGTGCTGCTAGCGCCCAGCACCAAAGCGAGCAGTGCCGCGAGCAAAAATTTCATTTTAATCCCGTTATGCCCGCGGGAGTTAAAAAAACTCCCGGCCGTTTTTGGGAAAGCAAAGATGCTTTCCTTCGGTGGTTTCTGCCTGGAATCGCAGGGGTTTTGAAAATTCCCCTTCGAACGTGAATTCGACGGTTATTTTCTCGCCTTCGCTGAGTTTTTCGAAATTCCATTCGAGCAAGTCGCCGGTTACAGTTTGTTTTACTGTTGGTTGGATTGAAAAGCCGCTTGCCGAGTTTTCCTCGACCATCTGCAGGACCCTCACGTTCCTCAGTCTCTTTCCTTTGTTGTAGATTGTTATGCGCGCCATTCCGCCGTTCTTTTCCCGCTTTACGTTAACCTTTTTGTCGAAGAATTTCTTGTAGGCCGCGAGCGCTGCCAGCGCCGCGAAAACCGCGAGTGCGGGTAGCGGGTTTGCCGTTTTGGCGGCGTGCGCAGTCGTTTTCGTTTCCCGCGTTTTTCGAAGCGTGGCTGCCGGCGTTGCGCTCGCGGTTTTTTCTTTCGTTTCTTCGCCGCCGTTTTTGCTTTCCGGAATTAGGGCGGGCGGTTCGGCAGGCGCGGGCTCTTCGAGAACGTTTTCTTCGCCGTTTTGCGCGCACAGTCCCGCTTCGCAGTTTCCGGAAACGCACTCTTCCTTTTCGAAGCACGCTTGCCCGTCGTTTTTCTTTCTCGCTGAAAGGAGGATTTCGGTTGTTCCTCCGTCTAGCGCGGAGAAAACCACGGTCGCTTTCCCTTTTTCGAGGGAAAGCGAGGCGTTGTCGCTGCGTTTGAACTCCCCTTGTTCTTTCAAAAACAATTCGAATTCCAGCCCGCGGGGGAGTTCGAAAGAATGCGCGATGTCCCGTAGTTCTGACAGCGAGTTTTCGAGGATTACGGTTTTGTTGTAGTACTCGCTTTCGTCTACGCTTTCGCTTTGCGAAATGCCGTCTCCCTCCGCCTTTACGGTTTGGTTGCTTTCGCCCGCCGGCCCGAGGAAAGGCAGGGAAATGCCTTGCGGCTCGCAGGAAAACCCTTGAAGGCATTCGATTTCGGCCGAAACGTTTGAATAGCCTTCTTCTGAAGGGTTGAAGATGCCGAGCGTTTGCGTGAGGAACTGCCTTTCGCTCGTGCTTTGCGCTTGGGCATCTTGGGTCCAAGCACTTTTGTTCAAGGCGACCGCGGGAGTGGTGTAGTAAAGCGTGTTGTTTCCGCTCGAAAGGTTGCAGTTCCACTTGATTTCGCTCGAAGTGTTTTCGTATTGGAGTGGCGCTCCGGCGGAGTCGAATACTTTCGCGTCCAAGTAATCTTGCGGCAGGGGATGCTCGCAATTGCGCGTTCCGCTCCCGTAAGCGGAAACTTTCCATCGCACTGGCGTTCCCGCAACCGCGTTTTCTTGGTCGGGCGGGGTGTAGAATTCATGCCGAATGTTGATCCGGACCTCGCTCCTTGCTCCGTACTGCCTTCCGTCGAACGCCCTCACCCCTGCGAAGAGGACGCCTTCTTCGAGCGCGCTCGCGTTCCACGAAAACTCGCAGCATTGGCTTTCGCCAGCGTCTTCCCACGAAACCCCGTCGGGAGAGTGTTGTATGGAATATGACAGCGTGTCGTTGTCAGGGTCTCGGGATTCGTTCCAGAAAAACGGGACTCGCGTATCGAAAGTTTGGTCGGAAGGCGGCGAGAGGAGCTCGGGCTCGGTTGGAGGCGAGTTTGAAATGTATTCTATCTTGAACGAAATGTCGTTCAAGTGGTGTTCAACATCGTGCCTCTTGTTTCTCACTCCGATGGTTATTCTTCCGCCAGCCTGAAGGAAGTTTCCGTTGAGCGTTCCGGTGCCGAAAGTGTTTGCCGGAACGTTTTGCAGACTGAATACTACCTGGTCTTCGCCGTTGCTGTTTTTTACCGTGAAGTCTTTGAAGCCCGTGCTGCAGGATTGGATGGTTATGCTGGTGGTTTCTATGACGTTCGAGTTTAGTTCAAGCCAGAAGTCTGCTCCTCCTCCCAAGGGCGAGGCGAAAGCCCAAAAGCTGCTTCCAGTGCCGCAGTCCCCGACTCTCGCGTCTATCGCGTTTTGGGCGGTGGTGCCGCGCCTGTCCGAAGCGCCTCCGACGTTCGCGTACGCAGAGGGGTGGAGGAAGTCGATGCTTGCGGCTAGAGCGAAATTGGCGAGGAGAAACAGCGCAAATCCCTTCAAACCTTTTCGGCTCTCCGGGGTTCCTAGCAATTTACCTTGTAAACCACTCGGTTGTTTTGCTGGAAAGCGATGACTGCATTGTTTCTTAAAAACGTTTCATTTACGGGCGCGTGCCTCCCGCCGTAGCCGTCGAGGTAGACGTACCCGACGCCCTTGTTCCTGATTAGTTTGCAGTCTCCCGCAAGCATGGCGTTGTTTTCCTGCAGTTGTTTCGCGTAGTCAAGACCGTGGGTTTCCATCCACTCGACGTCGCCCAAAAACACCTTGCGGCCTGCGATGGCGAAAACGCACGTGTGCTGCCCGTCGGTCAGGAACAGCGCATTCGGTGGCGTGTTTTGTTCAACCCACTTGCATGCTTGCATGTCGAACGAGTCGTAGATAGAAGTGGAGGAGTTTGCGATTACGGTCGCGATGCTGAACAGCCCGGTCAAAATCATGCTCGCTAGAAGGGCGAGCGCGAGGAACCTGTGTTTTTCTGCAACGCGCGCAAGCGCGGTTGCAGACAAGACGGCGAGCATGGCGAAAAAGAAGAGGAACAGCTTTCCCGTGTCCCAGGCGAATGGCGTGAAAATGAAAATGTTGCCTGCTATGAACGGTGCGAGGGTGGATTGCAACAGTTTTTTCACGTCGTTTTTCGCGATCGTGTAGCCTGCGATTCCGAGAATTGCGTACAGCCCTAGGTTTTGGAGCCAGAATATTGCTATTGAAACAGGGTCTTGCGCGGGCGAAAGCCAGCCGAGCTTTAAGTATGCCGCAGGCGCTCCGTGGGTGAGCGCGTAGAACGCGAGTTGCGGCAGAGATATTGCCAGAGCGATTGCAAACGGCTTTCTCGCTTTTTCTTCCTGCAATGTGTAGAATGCAAGCATCAGTATTCCGGCTATAAACGCTGGAAGGCTTAACAACGGCAGCAGGCCTATGACTATTGTTTTTCCGAATTCCTTGTCGAGAATTTTGATTGCCGCGATAAGGAGTATTGCGAGGCCGACTGCGTATGTGGTTACGAGCAAATGCGCACTCAGTAGGTTGAGCACAGGGTATGCGGTAAGCTTCAAGTCGGTGAATTCCGAAAATTGGGTTATCGCATCGAAATTCAACCCGTTTTTTTGTATGAAGTTGAAGAACGAGAGGTTGCCGTTAAGCAAAACCAGAATTACTACCGCGTGTGGGAAATAGCGCGCGAGCCCTTTTGCCTTGCCCGGCATTATTCTCCCGGCGAGGATGAAAAGCAAGAGCACTACTGCGGCGTTAGCGAAGGTGTTTGGGATTGCGGACGCGGTGGGCAAATCCATTCCTCCCGCGACGAGCCCTGCAGAGTAAAGGTGCTGGAAGTAGTAGTAGGATAAGGGCTGCCCCGACAGCAGTGGGTGTTGTGGCGGGAAATTGCCGTTGGCTATGCTTGCAATTATGCTTTTGTGGAAGCCGAAGTCAGTCGGAAACCCTTCAACGCCGCCAAGCGAATCGTAGTGGAACATCAGGTGATTAGTCCAAACGAAAAACAAGAGTGAAAGAACGGCTATTGCAACAAGGTTTTTCTGCAAAAGCCCGGGTTTGATTTCCTTGCGGAACGGAATGCAGCACGCGAGCATCAAAGCCACTGAAACGAGGATGCTGGCTTGGCCGAAGCCCAGGAAAGTTGAAGATAGGAACAACGCGAACGAGGAAAAGGCGATTGACAAGGGCAACGCGTATGCCAAGTGGTTTTGCGAGTCGAACTTCCGCGCTGAGCACAGCGCGAGCAGGAGGGACGAAGCCAAAAACACTATCGCCAGAATCACTTATTCCACCAGCGCCTTCTCCCAGTTTTCTTGGGCGTAGTCGAACAAAGCCATTTTCCTCTTCGCTTCCTCTTTGGAAGGCGCGAGGGTTTTTTCGTCCAGCGAAAGCATGAAGGAAAACTCTTTTTCAAACTCCAGTTCCTTCGCCTTTTCCAGGATGTTTTTTTGGCGTTGTTTGTATTGCAGGTAGTCGAGGTTGAACGCCTTGAATGCGAGCGAGGCGTTTCTCGAGATTTTGTCTTCCAGCGTGTCCATGCTCAACTCGTTTTCCTCTAGCGAGTCTTTCACGCACAACGCAATGATGCTTCCCTTGAGCTCGTTTTCAAGGTTTTCCAACAGCGCGTTTTCCTTTGGAATCTTGTTGTGGTAGACTGCGGGGTTGTTTTCTTCGTTGAACGGCTCTTCGCCCACGAATTCTTTCGCCAGAGTTGCGTAAGTTCCGTCTTCAACCCTGTAGTCTGTTGGAAAAAAACAGTATTTTTTGAGGGCGTCGTGGTGCACGCCCATGTTTCCCCCCACTATTCCCGCGCCTTTTAGTGGCGTTTGCGTTTCCGGGGGTATTCCGCAGAACAGGCTGAAAAGATTTTCCTGTGCTTTTTCCTTCGTTTCCTCCCTGTCGGCGTAGGCACACGCGGCATTTACTATATCCCTGATAATGTGTTGAGTGCCGTGAGCGTGCCTCAAGTACTTTCCCGCTATTATCTTCCTTCCTTCGGAAAACAGTTTTTCGTACGCAGCAAGGGGGTTTTCGAATGGCGTTGTGTCGTCGTCGAAAAAAACCGCGTGCGCGTTCTCTTTGAACGCGTGGTACAAGCATATGTTGCGGTTGCCGCCGTACTGCCCTTGGAACAGGGGCTTGAATTCGTCTTTCACGCTGTTGCGAAAGTCTTCCTCGCAAACGTGTATTGCATTGAGTTCTTTTGCAATCCCCTCATTTTTGCAGTGCGTGGCTTTCGTGTCGAGAATCAGGAGCTTGGTGTTGTCGGTGAAATTGCTGGTGTGGGGGTAGAGCGCAAGCTCGAGGTTTTCGGGGTTGTTGGAAATGAAGCAAACGAGGGTTTGCATGTAAAAATTCGCTTAAAGAAAAAGAAAAGCCTTTGCGAATGCACGCTACCGCGAGGCGAGCTTGACGTCTTCAGCCGTAACCGTCTTTCTGCCTGCGTGTTTGGAGAATTGCACTGCTTTTTGAGAGATTTTGATTCCGTTGTCTTCGAGAATTTCCGCCAATGCCGCGGCGGCGTCGGGCGAAACCCTGTCCGCGCCGGCCTTGCGTATTATGCGTTCTACCGGAGCCACTGGAAGTATTGCCACTTATGCCCACCTCTGAATTTGTTTTTCTTTTGCGTCCGTGTTTTTGAAACCCACTTGTTAAAAGGAGATATTGAATATTTTCTTTTGCTTAAAAAGATTCTGCTTCCACTATTATTAGTCTCTGGGGTTTGGCGCAAATGGATTTGCAGTTGCTGAAGAAAACAGGAATAGAGCTGCGGGACTATCAAGTGAAAGCGGCTGAAAAGCTTTTCGAAACTCGAAGGCTTTTGGTTGTGATGCCCACCGCGCTGGGGAAAACTTTCGTGGCGATTCTTGCGATCGCGCACTTGCTGAAAACGCAGGAAAAGAAAATCCTTTTTCTCGCGCCGACCAAACCGCTCGTGCTGCAGCAGGCAAAGCGTCTGGCGGAACTGATAGAGTCGACTGAGGAAACGGTTGTAGTTACGGGCGAAATGCCTCCAGAAGAAAGAAAAAAGAAATACGTTCAGGCTACGGTCATATGCGCTACGCCCCAAACCATAGAAAACGACTTGAAAATGCGAAGGCTTTCGTTGGAAGATTTCGCGCTGGTGGTTTTCGATGAGGCGCACAGGGCCATAGGCGATTACGCTTACTCTTTCATCGGCGGGGAAGTGCAGAAGACCGGGGCGTTGGTTTTGGCGTTGACCGCCAGCCCTTCTTCAGAACGCAAGAAAATCTCCGAGGTTTGCCGAAGCTTGGGAGTCAGCGCGGTGGAAATAAAGACTGCCGAAGACGAGGACGTGAAGGGTTTCGCCAAGGAAGTCAAGGTTTTCTATGAATTTGTCGATTTGCCTCCGGAGATAATCGATTTGCGCAAGCGGCTGCAGGAAATACTTTACGACCCTTTGTCGAAATTGAGCGAGCGAGGGTTTGCCGCCAGCAAGACAAGCGCTTCGCGAAAGCAGCTGTTGTTCTTGAGAATCAAGTTTTTGGAGATGGCGAAGCGCAACCCTTCTTTCTACCCGTTGCTGAGCGAAACGGCGAAAGCGCTGAACATCGTGCATGCGATAGACTTGCTGGAAAGCGAGGGAATCAAGCCCCTGCTTTCTTTCATACAAGGCATGGATTTGAGGAAGACGACAACGAAAGCCGTGCTGGCGTTGTCGAAAGACCCGCGAATAGCGAAAATAAAAAAAGAGTGCGAGCGGCTTTTGGACAAGCGCATAGAACACCCTAAAATGATTTTGCTTAAGGATTACGCGAGAAAAATAGCTTCCAGCGGCAAAAACGCCATTGTCTTCGCGCACTACCGCGATTCCGTTAGCTATTTGATTTCCGAGTTGAACGCTTTGCCGGGGGTGAAAGCTAGGGCGCTTGTAGGGCGGTCTGAAAAAGGAATGACGCAGAAAGAGCAGCATGCGGTGGTTGAAAGCTTTCGGAACGGGGATTTTAATTTTTTGGTTGCGACGAGCGTGGGGGAAGAGGGTTTGGACATTCCTTCGGTGGACATGGTGATTTTTTTTGAAGCGGTTCCATCAGAAATCCGCTTGATTCAAAGGCGGGGTCGCGCGGGGCGTACGCACGTTGGCGAGGCAGTGGTGTTCGTGTCGAAGGGAACGAAGGACGAGGCGTACTTGTGGATTTCGAAAAACAAGGAAAAGAAAATGCACAAGCACTTGCAGCGTATGCAGCATTCTCCGCACGAAGATTTCGGGGCTGAAGAGAAAACGAAACAGAAAAGAAAGGGACAGACTAAAATCGGGGATTTTTGAGCTGGTTTGGATGGTTGAGTTGAATTTCGAGCAGTCGGGCAGGGTGAAGGTTTTCGCCGACGATAGGGAAAAAGGCACGGGCGCTTGCAGTGAAATCGAGAGGCTCGGGGGAGTGATTTCGTTTTCCAGGCTTCCAGTCGGCGACTTCGTGGTAAGCGACAGGGTTTGCGTTGAACGAAAAACGGCAGGCGACTTCGAGAGCAGCATTATCGACGGGAGGCTTTTCTCACAAGCGCAAGAGTTGAAGGAAAACTTCGCTTCGCCGCTTTTCGTAGTGGTGGGAAGAAGTTTCGAGAGGCTGCATGCGAACGCGGTTCGAGGAGCGCTCGTCTCTTTGGCCGTGGATTACAAGATTCCCGTTTTCTTCGCCGAAACCGAAGTCGAGCTGGGCGGGCTGGTTTTCGCGCTCGGGTTCAAGGAACAACTGCAGCAAAAGCACGAAATCAAGGTGCAGTTTTCGAAAAAAGGCTTGTCGCTCGCGCAACAGCAGCGTTTGGTAGTGGAATCGCTGCCGATGATAGGGCCGAAAAATGCGCTGGCGTTGTTGCAGCATTTCGGCAGCGTGGAGAAAATCGTTTGCGCTTCGGAGAAAGAATTGCGGGGCGTGAAAGGAATTGGGCGAAAGAGGGCGAAGCAAATCCGCGCGGTTTTAGGTTTTAAATTCGAGTGAGCACCGTTCAAGCAATTTGAAAGTTGTTGGAAAACTTCTTGCTCGGGCGCAAATAACGCGTGTTGCCGCGCTTTTCAGAGTCTATATACCCAGCTTCCTTCAACTCAGTGGTGTACTGGTAAATCTCTCCCTTGAAATATTTCTTCAATTCCGATTGCAACAGCCCGCCTTTTTTCGCCACTAACGCGAGAATGCGCGTTGCTTTCCTGCTTACGTCGGGCTTTTTCGAGAGTTCGGAAGCGTTTTGCAGGAATTCTGGTTTCGCCTGCAGCAAAGCCCCTTCGTCTCCCACGACCACTTCAATCGCGCTTTCCTTCGCTTCATACTCTTCCTTCAACTTTTCTACTAGCGTGCGGGCGGTTTGTTTTGAAATGTTCATTACCTTCGCTAGCTCTTCGAAAGAAAGCGTGCGATTTGCAATAAACAATGCGGCTTCGGCGTTTCGCACCATCTTCAAGTCCTGCGTTTTCTTCGGGCTTTCTTGGGCCGTCTCGGTTTCTTGTCGCACGGTGTCTTCGTTAGGTTCAGCTTGGACGGCCGAATCGCCTTCGGGCAATTGCGATAGGGTTTCGTCCTCGGTTTCGACGCTTGTGCCCGTTTTCATAAGAGCTTTTCTGTCGGAAAGGCTTTAATACTCTTGCTGGCATGATTGTTTCGGCTCTAACCCACTATTCCGGGCTGGAGACTAAAAACGCATTCTTTCTTGCTGTAACTGGCCAGTGCTTTCGCACGAGCGGTTGCAGCGCAATGGATGCTTTTCAGAGTTGGTTTCGAACATGGCTACAGTAGAATTTTTGGTTCCGCAGGAAAAGTTTTTGGAAGCCGGGGCGCACATTGGAACGCGCAACAAAAACGGCGCGATGGCCGAGTTCATTTACAAGGTGCGCGATGACGGCTTGCACGTTCTTGACTTGAAAAAGTTGAACGAGCGGCTGAATGCCGCCGCGGTTTTGCTCGCGTCTTTCGACAAGTCGGGTGTTTTCGTCGTTTCCAACAAAGACAACGCCGCGCAGCCCATCGAAAAATTCTGTTCCGTCGCCGGCTTCAACGCTTTGGTTGGAAGGTTTACGCCTGGGCGTTTTACCAACCCGTCGCGAGAGGATTTCGTCGAGCCGAAGCTTGTTTTGGTGGTAGACCCGAGCACCGACAAGCAGGCGGTCAAGGAAGCGTTCAGCGTAAGCGTTCCCGTCATAGCTTTATGCGATACGAACAACAACCCTTCGATGGTTGACTTGATTGTTCCCACGAACAACAAGGGAAGGAAGGCGATTGGCTTGATTTTCTGGATTCTTGCCCGCGAAGTGTTGAAGGCGCGCGGGGAGATAAAGGCAAACGAGGAGTTTACCGAAAAGCAGGAGGAGTTCGAGGCTGCGTTCACGCCCCTTGCGACTGCAAATAGCGAGGGTCAGTAGCTTCTTTCCACCAAATAGTCGGCAAGCGCCTTTAGTTTGCGCTTGCCCTCGTTGTTTTTCAGAACGGCGTCAGCTTTAGCCCAAGCGCTTTCAACCATTTTCCTCGCGAAGCCTTGGGCGTAGTCTATAGCGCCGCATTCTTTTACGATGTCGATGGCTTTCAGAACCAGCCTAGGGTCTTTCGTATGGGATTTTAGTATTTGCTGGAGCCTGAACGCGTCTGGCGAGTGCTTCAGCGTGTAGATGACCATGAGCGTGATTTTCCCTTCGCTTATATCGCCCCCAATTTCCTTTCCGTACTCTTCGCTGGCGGTAAGGTTAAGGGCGTCGTCTTGGATTTGGAACGCGACGCCAATCGCTTCGGAGAAGTCGCTTAACGCCTTTTGCTGGCTTGCGTTTGCGTTGGCGACAATCGCAGCGGTTTTGACGGCCATTCTCGCCAAGCAGCCTGTTTTGTAAGCGCACATTTGCAAATACTCCTTTTCAGAAACGCTTTGCTTCAAGCCCCTATGCCAATAGATGTCCATTCCCTGTCCTAAGGAGACGTTTATCATTTCTTGAGCGTAGGCTTCGTACAACGCGTTTTTCGTTTTGTCGGGCAAGCGCGATTGCATTATTATTTTCAAGGGCAGGAAGTACATGGAGTTGCCGGCGTTTATCGCAATATCCTCGCCATAAATCTTGTGGATTGCCGCTTTTCCCCGCCGTTCGTCGGAATCGTCTTCAACGTCATCCACCATAAGCGTGCCGTTGTGCACTATTTCTGAAATCGCGGCTATTTCAACGAAGTTTTTAGGGTTTTTGCCCAGTGCTTCGACAACCATCATCGCGAGCGCAGGCCTCCAGCGTTTTCCACCCCGGTCGAGCAAATCCCAAATAGGCTTTGCGACTGCTTTCGTCAGCGTGGCTTCGTCGTAAGCGTAAGAAGGCTTGCCTGCAATGCGTTCGAGCGCCTTGCCTTTGAACTCTCGCGGAATGTTTTTTTCGATAGCCCTGTCGATTAGCGGCTTGTATTCCGACAAGATTTTTTCTATTTCATTCATTTTCGCACCGGATTTGAATTAACGCAAATCGTATAAAACTCCTTTTGCTACGACCGCGACGGCTTTTCCTTTGAGGGTAACGCCGTCCCACGGCGTATTGCGCGATTTCGACCTGAATTTTGAAGCGTCGACGGTCCACTCGAGTTCTGGGTCGATTATCGTGATGTCGGCGTCGAATCTGGGCTTGAGCGAACCTTTCGATTCGCAATTGATTATTTTCGCGGGGTTGAGCGAGGTTTTTTCTGCAAGTTGAACCCACGACAAGATTTTCGTTTCAATCAAGTGCGTTATGCATAGGCCGACTGCTGTTTCTAACCCGACGATTCCGTTTGGCGCTTTTTCCCACCCTTGCACTTTTTCTTCGGCGGTGTGAGGTGCGTGGTCTGTTCCTATCACGTCGAAAACGCCTTTCTTGAGCCCGTCAAGCACGGCTTTCGCGTCTTTCTCTTCGCGCAACGGCGGGTTCATTTTCGCGTTAGTCCCTTTTTTCAAAAGCTCTAGTTCGGTCAAGGTAAAGTGGTGCGGGGTGGCTTCGGCTGTCACGCGCAGCCCTTTCTTTTTCGCTTTCGCTATTGCGTCGACGCTTTCCTTCAAGCTCATGTGCAGGAAATGTTCTTTCGCGCCGAGCTCTTCGACCAGCTTTAAATCGCGCTCTATGCAGTTGAATTCCGCTTCGCGGGGAAAGCCTTTCAACCCGAGCTTTTTCGCTGCGCCTTCGCCGACGCAAGCGCATCCCCTCACCGCATTTTTGTCTTCGCAGTGCTGAGCAAGCAGCACGCCCGTTTTTTTTGCTTCTTCCAACGCGTTTCGCATTACTTTTGAATCTTGCACTGGATTGCCGTCGTCTGTGAAATAGGCAACGCCCGCGTTTTTCAGCGCGGCGAAGTCCACGAGCTCTTCGCCGGTCTGGCCTATGGTAATTGCTGCTGCGCAGAATACGGTGGCTTCGAGGTTTTTCGACTTTTGCAATACGTAATCGACCGCAGAAGGATTGTCTATGACCGGCTTGGTGTTGGGCATGGCGACTATCGAGGCGAAGCCGCCGGCTATCGCGGCTTTGCTAGCGCTTTCCAAATCTTCCTTGTGCGTAAATCCGGGGTCGCGCGTGTGCGTGTGCAGGTCAATCCACCCGGGCATTACTATGCAGCCTTCGGCATTGAATTCTTTCGCGTTCGAAATGCTTTCGCTGGTTATTTTTCCGTTTTTTATGCGGATGCTCCTGGTTTCCTGGGTTTTGGAGGTCGGGTCTACAACCAAGCCGTTTTTGATGATTATGCCTTCTCCCATTTTTCCTTCACGTTTTTTTTTTCACTCTAAAATTTCCACTTCGTCCACAATCCCGTCGCCGTCTTCGTCGAAGCCTTGCGCGACTTTCGCGAATACGCCCGCATCGAAGTTGTTTCCGCCTTCAAGCTGCTTTCTTTTTTTCAACACTGCCAGTATTCCCACGCGCGTGGCGTGGTGGTCGCTGCCTGCGATCGCAAATATTTTCTTGTTTTCCGCGAAAGGGCTTTCGAAGCTTTCTATTATGCCCACGTTTTCCGAATAATTCCTGCCGGAAACTTTCGAGACCACTCCGAATTTTTCGTCGAAGTAAACCGGCATGTGCCTGTTCGCCTTTTCAAGCACGGTATTCACCTTTGGTCCGCCGAGAAGAAAGAGGTTTTGCCTCAGCACGCTTTCCCTTGCTTCGGTGTCGAGGTAGTAAAGCGGGTATTCGAACGAGGCGTAAGCGCCCAGCAGCGCGCTCAGCTCCATGGCGCACAGTTCGCTTCCACGCGAGCGGTGGGGGCCGTGCGGGTCCGGGCTTCCGACTATTATTTTTGCGTCGAGCAACCCGTTTTTCACGAAACCCTCGAAGAACGACGGCGGTTTTTTCTTTTTTCCCGCGTACGGTTTCCAGCTTTCGTTTATCACCACTGACAGTGCGTCGGCGTCGAAAGAGAATTTTTTCGCCAGAGCCCCTCGCTTTTCCTCCGTCGCGCCCCTCGCTATCACCCCCGCCTTTTCCAGCAGGTTGAAGTGGTAGTAGGCGGTCTGCAAATGCATTTTCAGTTCTTTCGCCACTTCTGCAGGGTATTTCGGCTTTTGGGAAAGGCTTTCGAGTATGCGCAGCCTGTCTCCGGAAAAAACCTTGAGCGTTTTTTCCGGGATTATCCTGGAGTCCAGCGCCTTGTCTTCGATGACTAGCTTAGCGTTCGTTCCAAACACCGGAGGTTGATTTTTATTCAACTATTTTAGTAATATTCATATGAAATTATTTAAAAAGATATTGTTTTTTCATCCGATTTTATGGTTTTTCGTTGGGCGGTGTTTAAATAAAGGCGGGGGGATAGTTTTTGTATCGAACGTAACCCCTCTGTGCAAATTGAGTGAAAGTGTTTTGCCGCTTTTGCGCTGAAAAGCGGCGTGTTTTTGAAATCCAAAACGAGGGTTGTTTTTCGTGTGCGGGATAATCGGGTACTTGGGGCATAGGACTGCCGGCAGCGTCATTTACGCCGGGCTTAAGGCTTTGGAGTATAGGGGATACGATTCGGCGGGCGTCGCCGTAGTGGACGGGGGCGCGCATTCCATCAAAATCCTTAAGGATACTGGCAAGGTGGACGAGCTGAACTCGCAAGTCTGCTTTTCCAACCTGACTGGCTCTGTAGCGATCGGGCACGTGCGTTGGGCGACTCACGGAGGCGTGACTCAAGTGAACGCGCACCCTCACGTTTCGTGCGGCGGGCGTGTTGCGTTGGTGCACAACGGAATCATAGAAAATTACCGGCAGCTCAGGGAACAGTTGCGGGCGAAAGGGCATTCTTTTTCTTCCCAGACCGATTCCGAAGTGATTCCGCACTTGATAGAGGACGGCTTGAACTCGGGGATGAGTTTTGAAAAGTCCGTTTTGGCGGCTTGCGCGTTGCTCAAGGGCTCTTTCGCTTTTCTCGCGGTTTGCAAGGACGCGCCTTTGGAGATGGCGGCGGTGCGGAACGAAAGTCCTTTGATAATAGGCGTGGGCGAGGGGGAGTTTTTTGCCGCAAGCGACTGCATCCCGTTTTTGGATTTCACGAAGAAAGCGGTGTTTTTGAACGACGGCGAGGCGGCTTTCCTCAAGGCTGGCGGCAGTTTTGAAATGAGGTTTTTCGACTTCAAGAGCGGGCGACAGCTGGTAAAGGAAATAAGCGAGATAAACTGGAGCGCGTCCCAGGCGCAGAAGGGGGAGTTCGAGCATTTCATGCTGAAGGAAATAATGGAAGAGCCGTACGTGTTCAAGCAATCGGCGTTCCAGGACGAGAGGGTTTTGAAGGAGTTTGCCGGCGAGGTTTTGGGCGCGAAAGAGGTTTTCGTGGTCGCTTCCGGAACGTCCTATCATGCAGCTCTAGTGGGAAGGCATTGGTTCAAGCAAATGTGCGGGAAGGATTTGAAAGTGGTTTTGGCTTCGGAATTTTCTCTTGAGGCGAAGCACTTGTCGAAAGATTCGCTCGTCGTCGCCGTTTCGCAGAGCGGGGAAACGATGGACGTGATGGACTGCGTGCGGGCGGCGAAGGAAAAGGGCGCCAGGGTTTTTTCGATTGTCAACGTAGTAGGCTCGACGGTGGACCGGATGAGCGAGCGGTGTTTGTATTTGAATTGCGGTCCGGAAGTGGGCGTTGCTGCGACCAAGAGTTTTCTCAACCAGCTTGGCGTGTTCCTGCTTCTCGCTTTCGCGGCGAAAGGGGAGAAAGTCGATTTCGCGGGATTGGGCGTGCTTTTGGAACAGAGCATAGAATGGAACAAGGACAAGGTTAGGGAATTGGCGAAAGAGTTCAAGTTCAGGGAGCACGCTTACTTTTTGGGAAGGGCGTGCAATTATGCCATTGCGCTGGAAGGTGCGCTGAAGCTCAAGGAAATTTCATACATCCACGCTGAAGGCATGGCTTCGGGCGAGCTGAAGCACGGAACTCTTGCTTTGATTGAAAAGGGCACGCCGGTTATTTTGCTCAACCCCCAGGATGAGTCTTTCACCGACAGCCTGCACAACGGAATCGAGGCGAAGGCCAGGGGCGCGAAGCTCATCGCCCTTGCAAACGACGGAAACGAGAATTACGACTTGCTGCTGAAAATCCCGACGTGCGACAATCCCGCGTTCTATCCGGTCGTCGAGGCGATTCCCCTGCAGCTTCTTGCTTACTATGCCGCGGTAGAGCGGGGAAGGAATCCCGACAAGCCGCGCAACCTCGCAAAATCCGTCACGGTGCGTTGAGGCGTTTTTGGAATGGAAAAAAGGGATTTCGTAATTTTAGCCGCCGGTCGCGGGGAGAGGCTCTGGCCCATAACCAACCACATCCCCAAAACCATGGTGCGAATTCTGAAAAAACCTCTGCTCGAGTGGATAGTCGAGGGGGTGGAGCCGTTCGCTAGCAAGATAATCATAGTCGTGGGCTTCAAGAAAGAAGCCGTGGAAAGCCATTTTTCGAAATCGCGCTTTTCCGGGAAAATCGCTTTCGTTGAGCAGAAGGAGCAGAAAGGAACCGCCCACGCGTTGCTCGCGGCCGAGCGGGAAGTGCGGGGGAGTTTCGTGGTTTTGAACGGAGACAACTTTTTCGACCCGCACTCTTTCCCTTCCTTGTTTTCGGGCTTGAAAGACGGCGAGTGGTTTTTGGTCGGGAAGCGGGTTGCAGACAAAAGTTCGTTCGGCGAGATTATCGCGGAAAAGGGTTTTTTGAAGAAAATAGTGGAAAAGCCGGGCGTGCAGGCGCCGGGAGTCGCGAACACCAACCTCGCGTTTCTTCCGAAAGAATTTTTTTCCTCGCTGCATTCGCTCAGACCTTCGGTGAGGGGCGAGCTTGAATTCACGGATGCGTTGAACTCCTTTTCGGAAAAAAACAAGGTGCGCATTGAAGAGTTTTCGGGATACTGGAACGACGTCGGGTACTATTGGAATTACTTGGCCGCGAGCGAGTTTGCTTGCGAAAACCTGCTTGAGGACGAGCGCAGGGGTGTAGTCGAGAAAGGCGTGGTTGTGAAAGGGAAATTGCATTTGGGCGAGGGGAGCGTAATCCGCGCCCCGGCGCGGATAGAAGGGCCGGTTTTCATAGGAGAAAACAGCACAATCGGCCCAAATTGCTTTTTGAGGCGCGGTGCGGTTGTCGAAGACAACTGCCACGTGGGTTCCAGCGAGCTGAAGAACAGCATTCTCATGAGCAATTCCAACGCGCCCCACTTCAACTACGTTGGTGACAGCGTCGTTTGCGAGGACGTGAACCTGGGCGCGGGAGCCATCACTGCGAACTTGCGCTTCGACAACAAAATAGTTTTTGCGGAGGTCAAGGGAAAGAGCGTTTCGTCCGGCAAGCAAAAACTCGGTTGCGTGATAGGCAGCGGCACTAAAATAGGAATCAACGTTTCGATAACTTGCGGGAAGATGATAGGCAGCGATTGCAAAGTCTATCCCCGGGTTTTTGTGAAGGAAAACGTTCCGGACGGCAGCGTGGTGAGAAACGATGACGATGTTTAGGGCTTACGACGTTCGAGGGGTTTTCGGCAGGGACGTCACGCCCGGGCGTTTTTTCGCGTTGGGAAAGGCGTTAGGAGTGTTTTCAAAAACGCTGGTCGTGGGAATGGATTACCGGCGGAACAACGGGGTTCTCGCGGCTGCTTTGTTGAGCGGGTTTGAAGGGGAAGAAATTTTCGCAGGCTTTGCGCCTACTCCCGCGATAGCCTTCAATTCGGAAAAACTCGGAGCTTCTCTCACGGCTTCTCACAACCCTCCTGAATACAGCGGCTTGAAGCCGTTGAAGCGAAAGCGTTGTTTTTATTCGGAAGAGCTTTCGGATTTGCGGCAAGAGTTCGAGAAAATTCCCGAGGAAAAACTTCGGGAAGGCACCGCCCCGCCGGATGCAGACGCGGCGCCTTTGAAGGCTTACGCGAGCGCCTTGCCGGAATTCGGAGCAGCGGTCTTCGATTTGGGCGGCGGCGCGGCGTGCGCGCTTGCAGACGCTTTTCCAAAAGCGATTTTCTCGCAGCCCGACCCCCTGTTCGTAAGGCACTCTCCCGAACCCACGCCCGATGCTTTGGGCGCGTTGGCTAGCGAAACGCGCAAAACGCCTTCGCTTGGATTCGCTTTTGACGGGGATGGAGATAGGTGTGCTGTCGTCGATTCGGGGAGGATAGTGGATTCAGGTCTTGCCGCCGCGTTTTTCGCGGTAAATTTTCTAAAGAAGGGGAGCAGGATAGTTCTTACGCTGGACGTGCAGGACGAGGTTTTCGTTTTCCTGCGCGACAACGGCTTCAGAGTGGAGTACTCGGCGGTGGGCGACGTTTTCGTGTTGAAGAAGGGCGAGGAATTGAACGCGGATTTCGCGGCTGAAAAAGCCGGGCACTATTCGGTGTTCAAGCACATGCCCTATTCGGACGGGATTTACTTTGCCGCGCTTTTGTCGCAGTCGAAGGCGGGGGAGTTGAACGATTTCGCGAGGCAGTTCAAGAGTGTTTTCTTGAGCGAGAACGTGCATAACGCTCCTGTTGACTTCGCAAAACTCGTGGATGCGGTGAAAAGCAAAAACCCCGAGCGGGTGGAGACTTTGGACGGGGTGAAAGCTTCTTTCGGCGACTACTCGTTTTTGATTCGCCCTTCCAACACCCAGCCGTTGGTGAGGGTGAGCGTCGAGGCGAAGACTCGCGAGCACGGACTGCAGGGCTTGACCGTCGCAAAGCAACTTTTGGCAGAGTGCAAGGCTTAAAAGCCTTGAAACCGAATTTAATTATGGACTCGACTATTTTTTCCTTCCGAGGCGTTCAGCATGGCGTTTAATCCCCTCGAGTTTATAGAAGAGGCTATTTTAGAGTTGAAGAAGCTCGACGGGACGACAATAATCGCGGTTTCGGGGGGAGTGGATTCCACGGTGTGCGCCGTCCTGGCCAACAGGGCCGTGGGCCCGAAACTCAAGCCCGTTTTCGTTGACACTGGCTTTTTGCGCAAGGGCGAAGTCGAGCAGGTCAAGAAGGTGTTCAAGGAATTGGGCATCAGCATCGTGATAGTCGACGCTTCCAAAGACTTTTTCTCGGCTTTGAAGGGCGTAGTAGATCCAGAGGAAAAGCGCAAGAAAATCGGCGAGATGTTCATCCGGATTTTCGAAAAGGAAGCAAAGCGTTTGAACGCCAAATACCTGATCCAGGGGACTATTGCGCCTGACTGGATTGAAAGCGGGAGTGGTATTCGCGACACGATAAAAAGCCACCACAACGTAGGCGGGCTGCCGGAGCAAATGAACTTGGTTGTCGTAGAGCCACTACGTGAGTTGTACAAGGACGAAGTTCGGGCGATAGCGAAAGAACTTGCGATTCCGAAGGACCCAGCGTGGAAACAGCCTTCACCTGGGCCGGGTCTTGCCATTCGCGTGATAGGCGAGGTTACTCCCGCGAAAATCGCGTTGTGTAGGGAAGCGAACGCAATCGTAATGGATGAATTGTTCAAGGCGTTCGAATTCGGGGAAATGGACTTGCCTTGGCAGTATTTCGCGGTTCTTTTGGATTCGAAATCCACCGGAGTCCAGGGGGACATCCGTGCTTACGGCTATACCGTGGGCGTGCGCGCGGTGGAAGCGAGCGACGGTATGACGGCGCAATACTTCAAAATACCGCACACGGTTTTGCACAGGATTTCTCTACGCTTGACTAACGAACTCAAGCAAATCAACCGAGTTGTTTACGACATTACCAACAAGCCGCCCGCAACCATAGAGTGGGAGTGAAACAGTGAAAGTTTTCGTAGTCGATTTGGGCAGCCAGTGGGGGCACTTGATTTACAGGCGGTTGCGTGATTTGAACGTTGACACGAAAATGGTTTCCGTATCTTCGCCTATTTCTTCAATTGAAGACGTGGACGGGCTGGTTTTTTCCGGCGGGGCTTTGAGAATTGGAAAAGGAGAGGCGGAAACGGCGGGTAATTGCGGCGAGTTTTTGGATTCCATGATTGAAAAAGGAACGCCCGTTTTGGGCGTTTGCGCCGGCCAGCAATTCATTGCGCTGCGCTTGGGTGGGATCGTGCAAGCAGCAAAAACTCCCGAGTTCGGGAACGTGGAATTGACTGTAGACTACGCGAATGACTTGTTTGAAGGGCTGCCGGAAAAGTTCACCGTATTCGCTTCGCACAACGACGAAGTGGTTGAAGCAAAAGGCTTCAAGACGCTGGCGCACAGCAAGGACGTTGCAATCCACGCTTTCAAGCACGAGTCTAAAAGCATATACGGCACGCTCTTTCACCCTGAAGTCGTGCACACTCAGTACGGAAAGGAAATTTACGAAAATTTCTTGAAGGTTTGCAAGCGTTGAAAATTCATTCTGTTTTTTAATTTCAATCGAATACTATTATTATGACTTTGAGCCGTTCGAAAGCGCAGGAAGCCTTCGAATACATGTTTCTTCTTGCTGGAGTTTTGCTTATTGCGGTTATTGGGCTTGTTGTGTTCAGGAGTTTTGTTTTTGCTCCAGCTGCGCAGAGTGTGGAGGCAACGAATTGTTGGGCGCGTTTGGCTAAGGATTCCATTTGCTATACCGGTTCTCAATGGAACGCGTGCG
>JAWABJ010000002.1:0-95156 GCA_038884755.1 Candidatus Norongarragalinales archaeon | reverse complement strand
CGGGAATAAAGAGGTGTTCTTTTCTTCGGGGAGGGAAGCCATTTTCCTCGAAATAGGTCACAACCGCTTTAGAACGGTATACGAGCACCGTCCAACGCTTGTTTTTCCAAATTCGTACAAGCACTTTGCTACCAAGATTGAATAAACTTCGAATTACAGAGTCAACGTGTTGCAGGTAGGAATAGTCAGCAATGCTTCCGGATATGGTAAGTCTATATTCTACGGTCGTTCCTCGCCGGTACACGGATAGGGAGCCGTCGCCTGCGTAAATGCCAAAAAGTTCGGCCAACTTTGTTGAATAATGACGAGGATAAATAACTCCTCGTTTTTTATCCCACATCCCTAAGGAAACCACTAGAAGTCGAGTTGAATTTCGTTTTTAAACATTCACAGAGAGTGGCTTTCCAGTGATTTAAAAAGAAAGTGCCGCAGACCAGATTTGAACTGGTGACACATCGCTCTTCAGGCGAACGCTCTCCCAGGCTGAGCTACTGCGGCAAAATTAGGAAAAACAATTTGCATACGCTGATTAAAAACCGTTTTTACGGCGTGAGTTTCACTATGAAGGTTTTGTCCGGCACGTCGAGAGTCAACTGCGCAACGTTGGCGTAAGTTGCGATGGGATCCGGGGATTCGAGCGGGGAGTAAACGGCAGCTTGCGAGAAAGTAGTGTTGAAGCCGATGACCACGGTTTTAGTCCTGTCGGTGTCGGTGCTGTCTCCCTCCATCCACAGCACCAAGTAAAACGCCCCGTCGCTCTTCTGCAAAAGCGTGCGGTGGAGGTAAGTCGAATTAACTGTCAGGCTGTACTGCAGTTGCGCGGGAGTGAAGGAAGCGCCGGGCTCTTTGAGAATCTGCACCATATTTTTCAGCGCGGTGTAAGAGCGCTTTACCGTCCCGTTTACGTACACTAACCCTTGGTTGTGGTAGAAATTGCTGGAGTTCGACCCGTCGTCCATGAAATCGTAATGGTGCGCCATTATCACGCCGCGGTTGAAAATTTCGAACAGCCGGCGCAGGTTGTACTTCGCCTGGACGTATTCCGAAAGGGCGCCGGAAGCGTTGCCCGTGTAATAACCGCCGGTTTCGGTTATGAACAAATACTTTCCCGGAAACGGGATTTGAAAATACTGCAATTCCCTGTCCAGCAGGGGCGCGAAGCCGGGATAAGCGCCGGGGCTGTAAGCGTGCCCGTTCCCGAAATCCACCCACGGGCTCAAGTCGCCGACGCCTTCCAAGCCGGCGAGGGTGGACATCGACGGCCCAACGAGAACGATGTTTTGCGTCATCGCGTCAGCTTTGAACAAATCGTGCAAGTCGCGCGTGTAATTGCGCGTTTCGTTGATTATGTCCGAGCGGTTGCGTTGGAAGTTGTCCGGCTCGTTGGGGCCTTCCACGTAGTCTATGAAATCGTTTCCGTAAATCGGGGAAAGGTTCGCGATTATGTATTTTACCACGGTCCGCGCTTCCAAAGGCGTGAGGCTCCTGGAATCGGCCAGAAGGCCGTACTTCACCCCGTAAGGAATCAAGGAACGCATTTTAGTCTGGTCCCAAGAGTTGCCGGAAATGCTGAGCCCGTCCCTCACGTGCCTAACGCTCGAATTCCGGATGAGAGAAGCCACGGTTGTGGTGAAGTTCGGGTAGTCGTGGAGGTTGAAGCCGATGAAATCAACGAAAGAATCCGCGCTCTTCGCCGTTTCCTGCAACTGCAGCGTTTGCGAAGACTGGGGAATGAAAGAAAAAAGCTCGTCGTTCGAAAGCGAGCGGTTGTAAAGCCGCACTTCGTCCATAGTCCCGTTCCAGATTTGCCCGACCCGCGACTCGCCTACTGCAAAGGCGCCCAAGCCGCCGTAGTTCACCGCGCCGATTGTTTTCGAAGCAACTTTCGTGCCGTTCACGTACAACGAGAAAACGCTCCCGTCGTAAGTACAAGCAACGTGGCTCCACTCGCCGGCATTAACGTACATTCCAGTTTTAATTTCCGGGCCGGCGTCGCCGGAAAGGATTTTGCAAGCCCAGCCTTCTGAAAGGAAATCGTGGCCCCAGCCGCTCCAGCTGAATCTTACGCGGTAGTCTTTCTTTTCGAACCCGCCGAACGAAGAGTCGGGCCAAAAGCCCGTCAAGTCGGTATCGTGCTTGAGCCAAGCCATTATCGTGAAAGGCCCGCCCGCGCTCCAAAAGCCGGCGTAAGGAACGTTCAGCTGGACGCCGGCCGCATGGCTAGTCTTTAGCCCGCTGCCTGCAAAGCCCGCAACGATGTTTTGCCCTGCGTTGCCTGCGCTGAAGTAGCCCGTGCGGTTGTACAACGAAGAGTCGAACACGGCAGTCGCGTTATAGTCTTCGAAAGACCAATAGCCGAGAAGCGAACCGTCAGGCGAAGGGGAGGGACTGGGAGAAGGCGAGGGACTGGGAGAAGGGGAAGGCGAAGGAGAAACGCTGGGGGAAGGGGAAGGCGATGCGCTGGGCGAAGCCGACGGAGAAACGCTAGGCGAAGGAGAACCCTGCGTTTGAACTTGAATTCCAACCTCCCCACACCACAACTTATCCGAAGGCAAATCACCAACACAACCCTGCGGCGTTTCCAAAGAAGCGCAAAAACTCCCGTCAGGCAAAACGTATTTAGAACGGTCAACCTGCCCGCACGCGTTCCATTGAGAACCGGTATAGCAAATGGAATCCTTAGCCAAACGCGCCCAACAATTCGTTGCCTCCACACTCTGCGCAGCTGGAGCAAAAACAAAACTCCTGAACACAACAAGCCCAATGACGGCAATAAGCAAAACTCCAGCAAGCAAAATCATGTATTCGAAAGCAGCTTGGGCTTTTCTCGCCATCAAATCCCTCGCTAACTATTAAAGCAAGGGCCCGTTAAAAACGCAGAAGAAAAGAAGGCTAGTTGTCCACGACCAGCCAGTCGACGTTGGTGTTTTGGTTGGCGCAATTCAAGACCGCGCCGTTACCGCGCCTCAAAATAAAACTGAAAGAGGGAGTAGTCTTGTTCAAAATCTTGGGAACAAGGTTGAAGGCGTTATCTTCGTGAACCGTCAACAGGACTGAGTAGGAGGAATCGGACATTGCGGGCGAAAGGGGCCACCTCCCCTCCCGTTGAACTACAACAACAGAGAGAAAGCGGGCAATATATTACTTAAGTTTAGTTTTATTCAACTAAAAATTGATAAGTAGATACTTTTTGAAATCAGGTTGGTAGGAAGGGCAGTCCAAGCGTAAAAAATTCCAGCTAATGCCGCTAGAGGCAGGGCATATTTTGCGTATCTGCTTTCCCATAATTCACTAAACCCTATAAACAAGGCAAACGGTGCGATTGGAATCAAATAACGGCTTATATCATTATGCGAGAAAAATAAAAACGGTAGAAGATACAATAAGGAATAGGCAAAAAAATCGTAATGCTTTCGTTCAAACAAGCGAAGCGTTCCGAGAGAGTAAAACAAAAGGAGAAGTGCGACAAATTCTCCGCCCACCGTTCCAGCGTATGCAGTCACTCCGCTCAAAAAACCTTGGAAATAAAAAGTATTTACGGAAATAAAGGGGGCAAAAACGGAAAAGTTAGTGGTGAAAAATAAAACCAGCAAACAAAGGCTTAATGGGATCAGTAAAACCGGGGTCCAGACTAGAGAGTTCAGAACGGCTCTATTTTTGAAATACAGGTGGACCACGAAGGCTGGAAAAAGAAGAATTCCCATGGGGCGCGAAAGCGTGGCTAAAGCACCGACGACGCCCGCTTTAGCAAAATCTCGTTTTCTGAAGAAATAGAATGAAGACAGGGAAAGAAAAACAAAAAGCGCCTCATTGGCGCCTACGCTGTGGTACAATAACCACCTAAACGGGAAAAAAATGAAGAAAACCGCTAGTAAAAAAGGCTTTTTGCTTAGGTTGAAGTCCCTTAAAAGAAAATAAAACGCTAAAACCGCGCCGATTGAGGTTAAAACAGTAATCAAAAGCATGGAATTAAAGGACCCCATGAAGGAAAACAACCGAATTAACAAAGGGTAGAGCGGAAAGTGGCTTGCAAAATACTCGGCAGGCAAATCGAAGAGAGGGTACAAGCCGCTTTCGGGAGAGTAAAAAGTTTTGCTAACCACGACGAACAGCGGACCGTCTAGATACCGGTCTAAAACTTGCCTTCCGGTTTCTTCCAGTTGGATGCCGGCTATAGAATTTAAATTTAGCAGAAAGGGGAGCCAAACAGCAAATGCGGAAAGAATAACGAGCAGCGCCAGGACTGCTTCAGCGAAGTTAGGATGAAGTTTAAGGTTGGTCATGCTTTCAAAGGAAAAGTAGAAGATGGGCAATTAAAATTGTTTTCAGTGGGCCCGCGGAGAATCGAACTCCGGGTCTGCTCGGTGTAAACGAGCCGTCTTAGCCACTCGACTACGGGCCCTTAAACTTTCTCCCGTTCAGAAGCGAAGCTTCTGAAGGGCGCCGCAGAACCAAAGGTTCTGCAAGCGTTTAGGAAAAGAAAGTTTAATCAAAGAAAACTGCGCGCATCAACTTTAAATACGGTGTTGGGGTAATAGGTTGAGAGAAAAAAGAAAGGTGGTATGATTATGTCGATGCACAGGATTTTTTGGCTTTCAATTTCTGGAAAAAGGATGCACTTGCTCAAGCTCGCAGGCGCGTTTTTCGTGTTGTTTTCGGTGCTCATGGTAGCAAATGCAGCGTACAACGTTTTTGTTACCGTGGATAAAATCAACACTGCCACGCTCAACCCCAAGCTTTCCGAACAGCTGTTCGGCTGGGCTTTGAGCGCCGGGCGAAGCGAGTTTTCCAGCGAAGACGCGCTCGGCATTCTTTTGGCGCCGATAGCGTGGTTCATGTTCTGGCTTGGGCTAGCGGTAATGTCGCTTATAGTATACCAGAGCGGGAAAGTCATAGTCCCAATCGAAGAGTACGAGCAGACTCTTGGAGAAAGGCACAGGCAGGCTTTCCAATCAATGGTAAGAAGGGCCAAGCGCTGATTCAGCTTACTTCCTTCTGCGGGTTTTTCTTTTCCCTGGCCAATTCGCTGGCGCCCGCCTTCCAAACGCTTCCGTACTTGTCCTGCAGTTGCTCTTCGACGTTGCGCCCGCGCTTTATCGCGAGCAAAACGTCTTCGCGCGTTATCAAATCGTGCTTGTGAGCGTAAGCGAAATCGCCCGCCAGGCGGATTATGCCGCTCAAGTCGCGCAGTTTCAGCGTGAAAGCGTTGTCCTGCCCGTCCCATTGTTTAGCCCGTTTTTTCGCTTCAGCCAGTATTTCTTCCACCGCATCCTTGGAAGCGTGCGGTATTTTGCCGTCCTTTCGGATTTCCTGCGCCAGGAACTGGATTATCTTCTCTTCGCTCTCGGCAGTCGCGGGCATCCAGGATTCGAGCAAAACCTCGTAGCCGTTGCCTATGATTCGCGACCGCAGCGGCGGGAGGATTCCCGGCAGGTCGTTGATGTTTGTTGCTGCAACTAAAATGAAATCGCACGGAACATCGTCGACGCGCACGCTTGCCCCGGCGCTCTGCGGGTTGTGCCCGACGATGGGGTATTTCTTTTCCTGCATGGCCGTGAACAAATACCTCTGCGAGTATTGCATGGAAGAAATCTCGTCTATGAACAACACGCCCTGGTGGGATTCGTGAATCGAGCCCGGCACCACGCGCATGTAAGGCGGCGTCCCTATGCCTTGGTGCCCGCCGTACGGGTCGTGGCGCACGTCGCCCAGCAATTCAGTCTCGCTCGCGCCAGTCGCGACAACGAAATTCTTCCTGTTGAACGGGACTATCACTTTGCGCGGTTTTTTCTTTTTCAGCGCGTCGAGCTTTTCCAGGGTCTTTTGGTCGAGAATGCGTATTTCCTCGCCCTGCCGCTCGTAAACTATCACTTCCTCGCGCCCGTCGTCCAGCACGCGGGTGGTGCTCAAGCGCTTTCCGCGCTTTTCCGGCGCGTAAACGTCGGTGAGAATGTTTCCGAAAACGCTTTCGAACTTCTTGTCCGCGCCGCAGTTGGGGCACGAGGTTTCCGTGGCCCGGCTCAAGCGCCCGCAGCGCCTGCAGCGGAATCCCAGTCGCTCGGAAACGAAAGCGGGAACTTCGCTCGCCGTCACAACCCGACCTTTCAGCGTGTCGGCCATTCTCTCTTCCTTGCGCACTTGGTCGATGTTGCGCACTTCGACAAAAGGCCGTTCGGGCTGCTCGGGATTGTGAAGGACTGCGATTTCCTCGGTGGGCTTTGGCAAGTGCAATGCTATAGCCTGCGCGAGCATGGATTTTCCGGTTCCCGGAGGCCCCACCAAAAGCAAGTGCCTTTTTTGAGAGGCGGCGACTTTGGCGATTTTCACCGCCTCGTCCTGGCCTATGACCTGCGCTAAGGGGTCTTTGGGAATCGGGATTTCCGAAGTGCTCTTGAAGCGCATGAAAATAGAACGACGAAAAAGCATAAAACTATTGCTTACGGCTGCAAAAGGTCAATGGACTTTTTCCAGCAAAGCCTGCGCCAGTTCAACGGCCTGCGCTTTCGTCTTCTCGAACTTTGGGAGCAGAAGGAGGTTGAAGTTCACGAGCGTCCCCACCAGCTCGTTCTTCTTGTTCCTGAATTGCAGGTGGTGCTTGTGCTTATGCTCGGAATAAACCGCGAGCCCCAGAGAATCGGCAACCTGCATTATTTTGTACAAAGGAACCTTGTGGCGCAAGTGCAGCGCGCCGACGCCGTGGGGCGTGGTGGTTGCGAAAACGATTCCCTTGTGCCGTTCCAAAGAACGCGTGAATTTTTTCATTGCGCTTTCGAAAAAAAGAAGGCAGCCGGGAAATTTAAACCCGGCTTTTAACTTATTCTGAAACGATTATCTTCACGCCCGCAGGCTTGCGCGTCACGTTTCCCGTGCGTATGCCCACGAGGAACTTCGCCTGCTTTTGTTCGGCGAGGTCGATGAGCCTCTGCGTGACTATCCCGTCCAAAACCACCGCGTAAACTTCCCTCGCGTCGGAAAGCGAAGACATTATCTCGCGGATGGGCACTTCGCTGTTCAAACTCAAGTCTTTGTTGAACAGTTTCGCCTTGAGCGTGCCCTCCAGCTGCTTCAGCTCGGAACGCAGCTGTTCCGCCTGCGCCTTCTCTTCCCCGCTCATTTCCACGGCCGCGGGCTGCGGGGGCTTGAACACTTCAACGCGCGGGGCTTCGCGTGGTTCCCTGAATTGCTCGCGTGGAGGCCGCTCTTCAAAATGAGGGCGTTCCCTCGGCCTTTCAAACTGCTGCGGCCTTTGAGCCACCGGCGGCTTTTCCTCGCGGAAGTCGAAGTTTTCCCTCGACTCGCCTTTGGCTATGCCCTTGTCAACGGGCTTTTTCTCCTCAAACCCGGCGACTTGGTCAAGCGGAATCCTCCTGCGCAGCGACTGGATTATTTCCTTGCGCGCGAGTTCCTCCACTTCCTTTCCGGCCGGAGCGCGCGCCACGAAATCGATGTCTGTCGCAGTGGCGAGCTCGCGGAGGATTATGTCGCCTCCACGGTCTCCGTCCAGAAACACCGTAACTTCCTTCTGCCTGCACAACTCGGTTATCGTCTGCCCGACGTTCGCCCCGCCCACCGCCACCACGTTCTTTATGCCGTTCTTGAGCAGGTTTATCACGTCGGCGCGGCCTTCAACGACAATTATCTCGTTGCTTCGTTCGATTCCCGGGCCTGCGGGCAGCTGGTCTTTGCCGTACGCAACCACGTCGGCAATCTTCACGTCGTCGCGAACCATTTCGCTCAACTCCTTGCTTTCTGGAATCTCTTCCGTCATCAAAGTCTTGAGCAAGACTTTCGCGCGCTCCAACACCGACTTGCGCTTCAAGTTGCGCGAGTCCTCGACGCGCATTACGCTAATGCGCGCGTCGCACGGCCCCACGCGGTCTACTACCTCGAGCGCCGCCGCGAGGATACTAGTCTCTACCATGTCCAGGCTCGAAGGAACCAAAATCGTGCCTACGGTCTTTCCCTTGCGCACCTGCGCGTCCACTTCTATTCGCCCTATCCGCCCGTTCCTTTGCAATTCGCGCAAATCCAATTCGTCTCCAAGCAAACCCTCAGTTTGCCCAAAAATCGCTCCGACTATGTCCGGCTTTTCCACCAAACCGTCGATTTCGAAATTCGATTTTATCATGTACTTTACTGTATCAACGTACGTTTTTCCCATGCAATTCACCTTTTTGTTTCAAATCAGCATACTTTCTTTCTATCTCTTCTACCCTCGCGAAACCCAGTGCTCTCCTGAGTTTTCTCGCGAAAACTGCGTCCACCGAAAACCCCTGCTCTTCCAGAAAGGTTTTGAAAAACCTTTGCTTCCTTAAACCCTCCCTGTCGAAATCCAGCAGCAGGAAAACCTTGCGCGCCGGAATCCGTTCGGCTATCGCCTGGGGCGGGCCGTTTGCTTGGACCAACCGCGCGCGCACTCCCAACGCCCGCAACGCGCGGACGTCGTGCTTCCCCTCCACGAGAAAGGTCTCTCCTTCCATGGAACGCAGCATTTTTTCCGCCTGGAAAATCCTGTCCTTCACTGTTGCAGCACCTGGCTTTTCGCTTACTCGCCCTACCGCGCTTTGTTGACTGCGCAATCATGCCCTTTCGGGTAGGCGAGCCATCCGAGCGCGGGCGGGCTTTAAGCTGGACGCTTTTCGCAAAAGATACCGGAGCGCGTCAAAACGCGTTTTTCAAGTGCGGGCTTGCAAAGCCTGCTTCTGCGCTATCAGGTCGTACAAAGAAGGAGAAATCCGCACTATGTCCGACTGGGAAATTATTCCCACGACTCGACCGCTTTTCTGAACCGCCAGTCTTTGAACTTTCTTTTGCCCCATGAGTTTCGCGGCTTCGCTCAAGTCGGCTTCGGGCGCGATGCCGATCAAGTGCTTGCTCGCTATATCCGAAATCTTTTGGTTAACGTTCTCAGCGGCAAGGCATTTTTTCACCAGATCCGAGTCGGTGACTATGCCAGTTATCTTCCCGCCACTCTCGACGAGCAGGCTTCCGATATTGTGGCCCGCCATTTTCTTGGCTGCCTCGAAAACCGAAGCACTCCCGCCGATAGTGACTAAAGCGGTCTTCATGCAATCTCCAACTTTAATGCCTGTATCCATTGCACAATAATTTCCGCGCTGCTGTTTAAAAGCATGAGGGGGCAACGAAAAACATGTCGGCAAATGGCGAGGGCTCAAGCACGAGCTTTCACAAGAAAGCAATCTTTCCAATGGGGCGGTTTTTTAGCTCGAACGCAATTATGCATTAATGACGCACTACGACAAAGGCTCGTTTTTCGAACGCCAACTCAAAAGCTTATTGGAAAAAAAGGGGTTTTACGTCGTAAGGGCGGCCGGAAGTGGGGTTGCGGGCGACGCGCCCGACTTGATTGTGTTGCGTTCTGGACAGAAGAACAAGTTCGGAATTGAATGCAAGGCGTGGAAGAACGCTATTTACCTCGACAAACCCACGGTTACTGCGTACCAAGAGTGGGAGAAAATAACGGGAATGCCTGTTTATCTCGCTTGGAAAGTTCCGCGCAAGGAATGGCGGTTTTTCCCCTTGCTCGTGCTGAAGGAAACCGAACTCGGCTTTTCCCTGAGCCTGAAGGAAAGCGAAACCGGAATGACGCTCGAACAATTGGTGGATTGAATCACAATAGCTTCAAGCGCCCGGTAATCTCGTCTATCTCGCGCTCTTCGGCAGGGCCTATCGCCAACGCGGTAATACTGCCTGCAGGAATCTGCGTGCGCCCCGCATCGCGAATCAAAATGCAAGGAAGCTTTCGGCGTTTCGCCTTTTCATGCAACTCCAAAAGCTCTTTGTCGTCCGAAACCTTGAGAACGACTTTCTCCATTCCTTCCCTGCGCCATTCTTCCAAAACGCTTTTGGAAACCAAGAGCGACGCTTCCAGCGAAGCGTGAGCGCTTTGCGCGGCCGCTTTGCCTTTCCCCATTTTCAACGCCGAATTCAAAACGATAGCTTGCTTCATTTTCCCTCTCTCCTGAATTTCTCAACCCGCTCCATTATTTTTTCCATGGCTTCGCTTAAATCCTTAGCCACGAAGTCCGCTTTGCTTCCTTCCGGGTTTTTCAAAAACGCCTTGTCCTCAGCGCGCCTACCGGGAACCAAAACCGAATAGTGGACGCCCGCCTTTTTTGCAGGGATTATGTCGTCTGAATGCCGGTCGCCAACCGACACTACCAAGTCTCCCTTCCTCACGCCCATTTTTTTCATGGCATTGCGGAAGGCGCGCGGCGTCTTGGGGCCAGGCGCGAGGCGCCACCACAAAAACCTGCGTTGGGTGGTGAAAACCGGAAGGGGTTTTGCGAGGCGTACTTTCGGCAGAACCAGGTTTTGCGTTTTCCATTCTTGCTTGTCCTGGTCTCCTTTGGAAAGTATTGCCACATTCAGTCCTTCATCAAAAACAGTCTGGAAAGCCCGCGAAGTTTGCGGCATTGCAGAGAGGATTCCACTTTCGACGTTCCGGTCGCGCATGTAACGATATGCCCGCGCCGCATCCTCAGCAAGGCTCTTCACCTGAACCCTGCCAGTGCCGGGGGAAACGAGCTTGACCAGCTTGTTGAACTGCTTGCGGTCGTTCGGATTCTTGCGGTAAATCTCTTCCCTCAAAACATGAAACAAAAACGCTTCGTGCATGTTGACAGGCGAATTCATCACCTCAGACAATTCCTTGCGTAAAGCCTCGGCATTCCAGCCAACCCACAAATTGAATTTTCTTATATAATCCGGGTTTCGAATTGCAAGCCCGCCTGGCTTGCGCGCCATGGTAAGCACTCCAGCCATTGCCGCACGCTTCCAATGCTCTGGCCCAGTAATCAAAGTCTCGTCCAAGTCGAAAAGCAAGTGCACTTGCGGCGTGCGGGGCTTCAAAGGCATGAACAAAAAAGAAAGGCATACAAAATAAGCCTTTTTACGGTGGCTGGAAAAGGCTGGTGAAAACGAAAAAAATTTATTTTCCAACGCGCTAGTAAGAAAAGCATTTTTTGAAGAAGGAGGTGAACAGAAGATGAATGTAAAAAGGTATTTCGACCCAATGCGGTTTTGGCTAGATTTCGACATTCCAATGCCCAAGCGCCTGGAACGCTTTTGGGAAGACTTTTCCCGTCCATTCATAGACTCTTTCGAAACAGAAGACGAAATAGTCATAACGGCAGAGCTTCCCGGCGTAAAGAAGGAAGACGTGAAACTGAAAGTTGACGAAAACGGGCTGAGCATAAAGGTAGAAGAGAAAAGCAAGCACGAAGAGGAAAAGAAAGGCAAGGGAATGCACTATCGGGCGTACTCCGCCAGATTCAAAGGCTACAGCGAATACATTTCCTTCTCCGTCCCGGTGGACGCGGCTAAAGCGAAGGCGACGTTCAAAAACGGAGTTTTGGAAGTGCGAATTCCCAAAGCAGCTAAAGCTAAAGGAAGGGAATTGCACGTCGAGTGAAAATCTATTTGGCGAAAGCGAACGCAGTCATGAGGAAAAGCGCGACCAGCGCCAGCCCCCCGTCCCTGGCTACCAAAGAATAGGTTAGCAAGGCGAACAGCAAAAACACCAGGTTGTTTTTGAACCCCAAGAACATTACTTGCATTAAATGCCTTCTTCCGCATCCCACAATAAAAAGTTGCCGTTCAGTAGGTGAACTCGTCTTCCGGCCGCGGCGCGCGCTTTCTGTAAAGCAGTATGGCGAAAGCAAGCGCAATAAAAACTAAGGCAACACTTCCCGAAAGGGTTCCTACTGCGAGCAAGGCCAGCAAAACCAAGGATTCCGTGCTTTGAAAGCCGCTCGGAAACACGTGCATTTCCATCAAGCGCCCTAGTAGAGGCATGATGGCTTCGGGGGGGATTCCGGCGGAATTTCCTCCTTGGGGTTGCACGAGAAAAAAACCGCCTTTTTCCCGCCTTAAAGCCGAAAAGGAAATTGACCCAATAATTAATAAGGTTCCCCCCCCTCTTTCTAAACAAAATAAGATTTTAGGTCGAAAAAATGAATAAAATTAAAGAAAAAAATGGAAAAAATGCACCGAAAATTAACAAAAAGGAACTGGACGAGCTGGATTTGGAAATAATACGGGAATTACGGGCAAACTGCAAGCAGACATGGAGGGAATTGGCAAGAAAACTCAAGGTTTCGCCCGTTACGGCGATGAACAGGGTAAAAACTCTGGAAGGTGAAGGCGTGATTACGGGATACGCCGCAAACATCAACTTCGCCAAAATAGGGTTTGAGTTCAACGCATACCAAACGCTCCAAATCGACGCAGAGCATTTTTACGGCGTGCTCGACGCGCTGTCTAAAATGCCGGAGACCGAGGCGGTTTACGCAGTGAGCGGCGATGTCGACTGCGTTCTTTTCTTCCGCACGAGAGACAGGCAGGATTTCTCGAATACAATCCAGAAAATACGCACGCTCAAGGGCGTAACGTCAAGCAAAACATTCTTTGCGTACGAAGTGTGGAAGACAGGGGGAAAGCGCAGGCCGGAGGACGGCTTGAAACAGCTCGAAAAACCTGCAACTCCGTCGCTACTGTGACGGAGCAATGCTAAGACAAACGCTTTAAACGAACCGCGCCAGTAATTCCTAAACGAAGGTGCTTGCGGTGAAAGAGAAGGAAACGATTTCTAAAATCTCGGAAGTCTTGGACGGAAAGGCTAAAGGAACCATCACTCTCCGCGGGTGGATACACCGCAAGCGAGTGCAAGGCAACATCATCTTCTTCTCGTTGCGCGACTCCAGCGGCGTTATGCAAATAGCCGTAAAAAAAGACTCGGTAAACGAAAAGGAATTCAAAGATGCGGAAAAAGCGTTGATAGAGTCGGTCGTGCTTGTTAAGGGCGAAGTAAAGAAAGACGAACGCGCACCGGGCGGGTTTGAAATACAAGCAAAAAGCTTCCACGTCATCCACTTTTCGGAAATCTTTCCCATAAGCAAAGACCAGAGCACCGAATTCCTTCTCGACGTGCGCCACTTGTGGCTCCGCTCGACGCTCTTGACCAACGTCATGAAAGCCCGCGCGGAAATCGTAAAAGACCTGCGTGCGTTTTACGACGAACGCGGGTTTTTCGAAGTCGCACCGCCCATTATTACCACCAGCGCGTGTGAAGGCGGCTCCACGCTCTTCGAGTTCGACTACTTCGGACAGAAGGCATATCTCACGCAAAGCGGGCAGTTGTACAACGAAGCATTCATTACCGCGTTGGAGAAAATCTACATCCTCGCGCCTTCCTTCCGCGCGGAAAAATCCAGAACGATAAAACACTTGACCGAATACTGGCATTTCGAGGAGGAGGCGGCGTTTTTCGACAACGAAGACAACATGCTTTTGCAGGAGCAAATGATAGAATTCGTAGCGCAGCGCCTGGCTAAAAACCCGGCGTTGAAGCACTTCAACCGCACTCCCGAGCAATTGAAGGAAGTGAAAGCCCCGTTCCACCGATTGAGTTATGATAAAGCAATTGAAAAACTCCAGGAAAAGGGGAGCGAAATAGAATGGGGCGACGACTTTGGCGTGGAACACGAAGAACTGCTCACGAAAGAACTGAAAAAACCACTGTTTGTCTACGAATGGCCCGCGAAAATAAAGCCGTTCTACATGGAGCTCGCGGGCGACGGCGAGCACGTGAAAAACGCGGATTTGCTTGCACCTCAAGGGCACGGGGAAATCATAGGCGGTTCTGAAAGAATATGGGAGTACGACAAATTGGTACAAAGAATGAAAGAGCAAAAGCTTCCGCTGAAAGATTACGAGTGGTATCTCGATTTGCGCAAGTACGGCTCTGTGCCTCACAGCGGTTTTGGCCTGGGCATAGAGCGTTTCGTAAAATGGTTGCTAAATTTGGAGCATATTCGTGATGCAGTGCCCTTCCCGCGAGTCATCAACCGCGCGTATCCGTGAAAACCTACAAAATCAAGTAATTTTCCTTCACGGTATTCAAAATCAAGTGCGTGTCGCTATGCTCCACGCCCTCGATGTCGAGAATCTTTTTCACCGTCGCTGAAAGTTCCCTTCGATTCTTAACGCGCACTAATGCCATCGAGTCAAATTCTCCCGTAATGTCCCATACGGAAACGACTTGCGGCATTTTCGCTATCGCCGCCTGCACTTTCAACAAAGGCTGGCCGCGGATAGTGATTTCTATCAAAGCAGTTAAATCGAAGCCCAGTTTTTCCCAATCCAAATCAACCGAATACCTTCTCAAGATTTTCTGCGATTCCAGCCGCTTGACGTGCTGCGCTATGGTGGACGTTGAAACACCCAGCTTTTTGCCCAGCTCGCGGAACGAAAGCCGCGAGTTTTCCGAAAGCGCGAAAACGATTTTCCAGTCCAGGCCATCCGAACTTTTGTCCATAACCAACAGAAAGAAAACATTGTTTTTAAAACATTTGTTTCGTTTCAAAGTCTTTAACGAAAAGTTTGTTTGCAAAAACACTGGAAAGGCTTATATTGGCGCGGGTGGTGGAAGTCGTGTCTTTTTGTGGGGTGGTTGAAATGGAAGTCCAGATCCAAATGGGTGCTTTGGAAAAAATCCGCAGCAACGGAACCATGTGGATTGACCTGCAATTCACGGATGTTATGGGCGGATTCCAGCACATCACCATTCCCCGCGATGAAGTGGACGAAAAGAGCTTCAGCGCGGGCGTGGGAAAGCTCGACGGGTCTTCAATAAAAGGATTCAAGGCTATTTACGAGAGCGATATGCTCTTGCTTCCGGACCCCCAGACTTTCGCATTGCTGCCTTGGGAAGGAAAGACTGCAAGGCTGATATGCGACGTGAACGAGGTTAACGGCGCGCGCTTCGAACGTGATCCGAGGCATATCGCGCAGACTGTTGAAAAAGAGCTGGAAAAGCAGGGGTTCGTGAGCTATTGGGGGCCAGAACTGGAGTTTTTCGTTTTCGATTCGGTAAAATACGATACGTCTTTCATGCAGCGCCACCAGAGCGTGAGCATAGAATCGCAGGAAGCAGCTTGGAGTTCGGCTGGCACAAACCACCCGATAGGTTTCAAGGAAGGGTATTATCCAGTTCCTCCGGCGGACACACTGCAAGACCTGAGGAAGCAAACGTGCGAAATGCTGCAAGGGTATTTCGGAACTACGATAGAAGCCCACCACCACGAGGTCGCGACAGGCGGGCAGTGCGAAATCGACATGCGTTACGACGCGTTGGTGCGAATGGCAGACAAGGTGCAGACTTACAAAATGGTCGTCAAGAACGTGGCCAAGCAATTCGGAAAAATCGCTACGTTCATGCCCAAGCCGATTTACGGCGACAACGGAAGCGGAATGCACGTGCACCAAAGCTTGTGGAAGGGAAGCGAAAACGCGTTTTTCGACGCCAGCGACAAGTACGCAGGATTGAGCCAAACCGCACGCTATTACCTGGGCGGATTGATGCACCACGCTCGCGCTTTAAGCGCCATAGTCGCTCCCACTATCAACTCCTACAGACGATTGGTGCCCGGTTTTGAAGCGCCCGTCAACATAGCGTATTCGAAACGCAATCGCTCTGCCGCAATACGCATTCCCACTTACTTCGAGCACGCGGCCGCAAAACGCTTGGAATACCGGCCGCCCGACCCGTCGTGCAACCCTTACCTCGCGTTTGCGGCTATGGCGTTAGCGGGACTGGACGGGATAAAACACAAGGTGGACTGCGGCGACCCCGTGGACGAAAACATTTGGCACTTGACTACCGAAAGGAAACGGGAGAAGGGCATAAGGCAACTGCCCGGCTCGCTGGAAGAAGCGTTGAACGAGCTCGAAGCGGATAACGATTTCCTAAAGCCCACGTTCGCACCGAGCTTGATAGAAGCATACCTGGAATTGAAGAGGGAGGAAAACAACCAGGCCAAACTGCGTCCTACCCCGTACGAATTCCAGTTGTACTTGAACGTGTGAAGAAAAAGCTCGAGAGGCAATTCAAGGCAACCCCAAGGAAAGAAAAAGCCTCGAGGCGAAAACGCGGGGGCGTTGGATTCAAACGAATTCAACGTCCTGTTTTTCGCGCCACGCTAAAAGCCTTCGTTCGGTGTCCAAGCGCATCACTTGCACGGCGTAGTTTTCCAGCATCGCCGAAAGCTTGAGCGCATCTTCAGGGTTCAAGTACGCCACACCGCGTTCCAAGTCTTGAAAGCGAATCGAGATTGAAGAAGGCAACGCTTTTCCTTCCTTTTGCTTTCCCTGCCACACGCTGATGTCTATCTTGCCGTACTGCCCTTTTCCAGCAGCCACCCTCAATTGAAAAGATTCTAGGGGAACTTGCGCCATTTCCACACCACCTTCCGAAAACCTTTCGAAAAAACAGAATAAAAGCAATAAAAATCGTTCAAAGAGAGCGTATTTGCTTTACAGTCATTTCGACAACACCGTTTTGACCCGTCCGCACCAAAACCTTGAACTTGAGCGCCTTGCCTTCCACGAACCCGCGCTTGAGCTCGAAAAGAGTCTGCGGCGAGACGAGCGTTTGCTTTAATCCTAAGAGTTCTTTCGCTTGGTCTTCGAAAAACACCATTCGCGCTTTTTGCGTTTCGTCTTGCACGTCCGCCGCCTGCGCGGTTATGAAGAATATCGAGCGTAGGCTCCCGCCGCAATCGCACTTTTCACTGCCTTCTCCGACCGCTCCCCCGCACGAAACGCACTTGCGCGAAACACGCGCTTCGAAAAGCCTTTCGATTCTCGCCCGCACGAAAGCCGTTTCATTTTGCACAAGCGAAGTGAAGGGCTTGAACTCTAGTTCCTTGAGATTATGTTTTTTGGCGTGCGGAATCAAGTGCGTCATCCACGAAGCGTGAAATTCGCCGTTCTTCACGCTTATGCCCTCCGCTTTCACCACGTCGCCTTCCTTAAGAAAATTTGCTATTGCGGCGTTCCGCCCCCAGCACACCAGAGTTTTTTGCGCCGAACCGTCTTCGATCGTTAGATTTAATACCGCGCCCTTTTCTCCGTTCCGCTCGAACTCCCTCAAAACGCCTTTCGCCGCAACCCTCGCGTAAAAATCTCCGCCCTCGCTTACTATGGAAAGTTTTTGCGCTTCGCGCGCGAAGTCGGGATAGCCCAACGGCGCGGTTTCGAATGAAAAAGATGAAAACAAGTTGCTGTGCAATTCGCCGTTCTTCACCACCAAGCCTTCCGCTTTTACGCACGCATTTCGTTCGAGCTTTCTCTCGGCGAAATCCGCATCCCCGTTCCAAAACACGATTTTTCCCTCTGCAGTCTCGTCCGCGACGATTGCATTGCACACCCTGCCCTTGCGCCCTTCCCGCTCGAACTCCCTCGCGCAGTAGACTTGTTTTATTCGAACGACAACCGAAGCGAACGAACCTTCCTGCAAGTTAAGCGCTTGTGAAAGCTTTGATAGAGCGGACTGCCTGGGCGTTTGTCGCGCAACCCCTTCGTCCAAAGCCACGAGCTTCAACGCCCCTTCTCGCGTTAAAAGCCCCGAGAACGCCTTTTGCTTTTCGCTTATGCGCCGTTCTAGCGAGTCCCCCAGTTTTTCCTTCAAAAGCCCTTCTTCGTCCATCCTTCAACAAACCCTTTAAACAGCTTAAAAAAGATATGCCCTCGGCAGGAGGTTTTTACATCTGAATTAATAAGCGGTCGAAAGTAAAATTCTTTGCTTTCAAAGGTTATTTTCCGACAGGTGGTTTCGTGATTGGGAAAGTGGAAAAATACTACAAGGAAAAGATAGAAACGCAAGGCGCGATGCTGTTTTCGCTCATCGACCCGGACAAGTTTTCGCTCGAAAAAGGCAAGGCGATTGCGAAAAGCAGTTACGAAAACGGGGCGGACGTGATTCTCGTAGGAGGCACTATCGGAGCGCAAGGAAAGGCCCTTGACGACACGGTGCAAGCCATCAAGGAAGGGTGCGGCGGCATTCCCGTCGTATTATATCCTGGCAACATTTCTGGCATCAGCGAATATGCCGACGCGATTTACTTCATGCACATGCTCAACTCGCGAGACATCTACTGGCTTTCCACCGCGCAAATCCAAGCCGCGCCGGTCGTGGCAAGAATGCGGCTTGAAGCGATACCGACGACCTACCTGATTATCGAGCCGGGTCGCGCGGTCGGGTGGGTGGGCAACGCCAACGTAGTCCCTCGCGAGAGGAGCGACTTGGCCGCGGCTTGCGCGCTCGCGGCGAAATACACTGGCTCGCACGTCTTAATTACTGATGCAGGAAGCGGGGCTCCCCAACCAACGCCCCCGGAAATGGTTTCCGCCATCGCCAAAACCGTCGGGAACGACTTGTTTTACTTTAACGCGGGCGGCGTGCGTACTGCGGAACAGGCGGCAGCGTGCATTGCCGCAGGCGCGCACGGCATTCACGTGGGCAATGCTTTCGAAGAGCAGGTCGACGCGAAGAAAATCAAGGAAATAAGTTCTGCAGTGCGAAAGGAAGGAAAGAAACGCGTTTGAAATTTTCGGGTGTCCTGTTGGTTTCCGTTGGCTTCGAATCGTTCGTTTGGAAAAGCCTGCTTGCGATAGCGATAGGCGGGCTGATCGGGCTGGAAAGGGAAAAGCGCGAGCACCATATTATAGGTTTTAGGACTTTCGCGCTCACGGGCTTTCTCGGAATGCTCTTGACTTCAATGACGCACAACCCTTACGCAGTAGCGCTTGGGCTCGCAGGCGTTTTCGCACTAGCAGCGTTATACTACGTTCAACGCGCCAGGCACACGGGCGCGTGGGGAGTTACTACCACCATCATGCTTCCCACCACGTACGTGCTGGGCGCGCTGGCGGGAGCCGAGTTTTTCGTTGAAGCCGCGCTGGCTGCGGTCATCGCGGTCTTTCTCTTGGTCGAACAGCACGAAGTCCACCACATTACGCAACGGGTTTCCAAAAACGAGATTATCGACTTGCTCTTGTTCGCCATAATCGCGTTTGTAGTCTACCCGCAACTGCCCGAAAAGCCCATCGAACTGCTCGGGGAACAGCTGAACCTGCGGTTCTTCTGGACCATCGTCGTGTCCATAACCACCATAAGCTTCGGAGGCTTCATTCTAACCAAATACGTCGGAAAACAAGCGCTGTCGCTTGCCGCGTTTTTCGGAGGCTTCGTTTCCTCGGTCGCAGTCGTCGCAGTCATGGCTGAAAAGGCGAAAAGCCACGCGCGAACGGTGTTTTCCGTCCTCGCGTCGGCAAGCGCCGGCTCGATAGCAAGCGACATCATCCTTCTCGCCGTGGTTTCGCCGGCAATGCTCGGCGCAACCCTCCCGACAATCGCGGCGTTTCTCGCCGCTTTCACAGCCGCAAGCTGGCTCTACTCCAAAAACGCGAAAAACTTTGAATTGCAGCAGTCCAAACGCCCGCTTTCCCTCAAATTCATCACCGAATTCTCCCTCGCGCTGTTCCTCGTGAGCTGGATAATCACTTGGACTGCCGAAAATGCGCCTAGCGGAATGGTGTTGTCAAGCTTCATAGGCGGGCTTTTGAGCTCGACTTCAGTCTTCGCATCACTGGCATTGTTGTACAACGCCGGATTAGTCAATACGCAAACCGCAGCGCTATGCCTTTTTGCCGCATTGGCCGCATCCCTCTCTGCAAAAACGTTCATTTCCGGAATAGCCACAAAAAAATGGGCGCAAGCCGCAAAAACAAGTGCAGTTTTGCTGGCAGCCGGAGCCGCCGGCCTGGCGGTCAACCTCTACTGGTAAGAAAAAAAGGTTTTGCCATTATGCGGGCGGTGAAACTCGATTGTTCAAACGGAGGCGGGCAGGTTTTGAGAACCGGACTCGCGCTATCAACTATTTTGAAAACGCCAGTAGAATTCGACAACATACGCGCTTCTCGCCCAAAACCGGGTTTGCAAGCACAACACCTTGCAGGAGTAAAAGCGTTGGAAAAAATGGGAGGGAAAACCAAATACGCAGCAATAGGCTCGCAAAAAATGATTTTCAACCCGCCCGAAAAAATCGATTTCGGCAAAATCAACATAGACATCGGCACTGCGGGAAGCATTACGCTCGTCATGCAAACGCTTTTGCTTCCCCTCGCTTTCTCAGGCGCAAAAAGAACGGTTGAAATCAAGGGCGGGACGCACGTCGCCTGGTCGCCGCCTTTCGAGCATTTCGAAAAAGTTTTCCTGCCAGCAGCCGCAAAGTTCGGCGTACGCGCGGAGTGCGTTTTGAAAAAGCACGGTTTTTACCCTCAAGGCGGGGGCGTAGTGGAAATAACGGTACACCCTTGCAAGCAGCTTAAGCCAGTCGAGCTTTTGAAACGGGGCAAGTTGAAATCAATCGAGGGAATCTCTGCAGTAGCAAACTTGCCCATAGAAATTGCCGGGAGGCAGAAGAAAAGTTCGCTGAACACGCTCGCAGTTCAAAACGTTTCTCTGAAAATTCAAAGTAAAACGGTTGATGCTTCAGGCCAGGGGACTTACGTTTTCCTCCAGGCAAATTACGAGCACGGTAATGCTGGCTTCAGCGCACTGGGAGAGAAGGGAAAACCGGCAGAGAGAGTCGGCGAGGAGGTCGCAAGAAAGTTTTTGGAATTCCAAACATCAGACTACGCGGTCGATGAGCATTTGGGAGACCAGCTTATTCCGCTCACGGCTTTGGCTCAAGGCAAAAGCGTCATTCGCGCGAAAAAAACCGAACACTTGCTTTCAAACGCCAGCGCATGCGAAAAGCTGTTGGGAGTGAAATTTTCTATTTCCGAAACGGTCGAAGTGGAGGGAAAAGGCATGCTCTAGCCCAGCAAAACCCACACGAGCAAATCGCCAGCGTAAAGGCAAACCAAAAGCCCGGCCAAAACGTAGGGGTTGAAGCGAATCAAGTTTTTGAAAACTGGAAATTTCTTCATCCTTCCGCTTTTGCTTAACGCTTTTAACTTTTGAAAAACGCTTTTCGTAACGACTTTTTCCAAACCGTGCTTTTTAACGAACGAAGACGGTAATTTTTCCAACGCTAAAACATCTTCATCCTCCACGCCCTTCAGAGAAACCCATTGTATCAAAACTTTTTCTTTGATAGTACGGTAGAACAAAGCGAGAAACACGCTGGAAATTACGAAAAGCGAGAAAAACAGCTTTGCCAGCGGCTGCAAAGGCGTTTTGTAAAGGAAAAAAACGGACGAAGCGCTTAAGGCGACGAGCGAGGCGAAACGAAGCTTGTCGAACGCCTTCGCACGCGTAAGCCTTGCCGCGTAAAAAGCGCTAGAGCCGAACAACGAAAAAACGCTTGAAGCGAGGAAAACGCTTGCAACGAACGGGAGTGAAGGCAAAGGCAGCTGCACGAAAGACGGGTATTCCGGCAAAATCAAGTGCAGCCCCAGGAAAAGCCAAACGTCGCCCTGCCCGAAACTCCCGCGACGCCAAAGAACGAAACCGAAAACACCTATGAACAACGCAGCGGGAAGCGTGGAAACGAAAAACGCGAAGTCGAAAGAAAGTACGTTGAGCAGAAGCCCTGCGCCCACCAGCGCATACAAAACCTTGTCGTCAACGTAAGAAGTCTTGTTGTCCTGGTACGCGGCGATTGCAGTAAACACTACGGCAATTGCAACGCGCAATAGTTCGAAGTTAAGCATGGCTCAATCCTTCCAAACCAAGTTTTTTTTCGAACGCGGCTTGCGTGTGCCCGAACAACGGCGAAGGCAAAGCGCCTTTCGCAAACCAACTCCGGCCGTCGTTCTTGTGTGGTTCGGGCGTGCTTACCTCGCCGGCGAAGTTCGAACACCTGAAAAAAAGCGTGAGCCAAAACTGGCTGGGCGGATAGGGCGTGTCTACGTATCCGGTAAACTCCAGTTCCAAAGCGTCCAATCCCGCCTCTTCTTTCAACTCCCGCTTGGCCGCCTCGGCTGCCCGCTCTCCGGGTTCAACCGCCCCGCCAGAAAAACACCATTTTCCTTTCCCCACGGTGTTAGTTCGTCCAAGCAAAACCCGGCCGCCCTTGAATACGGCGACGGCAGGGCCCACGAAAACTCGCTGTTTTTCCACTTACGCCACACCAAACTCAAAAATCTCAAATCTTGAAGTTCGGCATCATCTTGCCGAACTTTTTCAGTAATCCTTTGTTTCCCTTGAATTGCTTCATCATCTTCACGCTCTTCTCGAAGTTTTTGATAAGCTCGCGCACGTCTTCCTCCCTCAGCCCCGCGCCCTTCGCCACCCGCGCCTGCCTTGCTTTCGATTTCATCAAGTCCGGGTTCTTGCGTTCTTCAGGAGTCATGCTCAACACCGCCGCCTCGAAATCCTTCATCTTCTCTTCGCTTTGGTTAACCATTTCCTCGGGCAAGTCGTAAACGCCGAGCATTTGCATTATTTGCTTCATGGGCCCCATCTTTCGCATAGCCCGCATTTGCGCCAAGAACGAGTCGAAATCCATCTTCCCTTCCGCAATCGCTTTTTGCACCAATTCCTCGTCGCTCGCCTCCTTCAATTTTTCCAGCAACGATTGGAGGTCTGGAAAGCCAACTAATTCGGCGACAAACTTCGTCGAGTCGAAAGGCTTGAAGTCCGTGGTTTTCTCGCCAGTTCCGATGAACGCTACTTTCGCGCCAGTGACGGCAATGCTGCTCAACGCACCCCCGCCCTTGCCGCTGCCGTCCATTTTCGTGACTATAACGCCCGTGATTCCAACGGTATTGTGAAATTCCTGCGCTTGCTTGCCGGCAACCTGCCCCACGTCAGCGCTTACCACCAAGAATTTTTCGTCTGGCGCGAAGGCTTTAGCCACGCTTTTCAACTCTCCCGCCAACTCTGAATCGAAAGCACTGCGCCCTGCGGAATCGAGAATCAAAACATCGTATTTCCCTTCAAGCTCTTTGAGCGCGGTTTCGGTTATCTTCAAGGCGTTTTTTTCCCCCTTTACTCCGAAAAACCCGCACTTCACTTGCTCGGACAACTGTTGCAGCTGGTCGAACGCGGCGGGCCTGTGCACGTCCGCAGCTATGAGCGCGACCTTCAACCCTTTAGACTGGTAGAATTTCGCGAGTTTCGCCGCGCTCGTGGTCTTTCCGCTTCCGAAAAGCCCGAGCAAAAGGATTTTTTGCTTTCCCAAACGCGGCTCGAATTTTCCGCCCAAAACCTTTTGCAGTTCGTCGTGAACAACGCGCACCACGTGCTCTCTCACGCTCAAGCCTGGCAAAGGCTTTTCACCCAAAGCCCGGGTTTCTATCGCCTTGGCAAGCTGGAACACCAGCTTTACGTTCACATCGTTGGTAATGAGCACTCGCTGGAGGTCTTTGACCAGCTCGCGGACGGCGTTTTCGTCGACAGCACTCGCGCCAGTCAGTTTGGCCAAAGCTTTCCTGATGCCAGAACCCAAATCCATTTCTCCCACAAACCGAAACGCGCGGCTCAAGAGCCGCGGTAATAGTGCTCGTAGTACTTCAGCATGAAGGCGTTGACGTCGGAACTCTGCTGGACGCCCTCCTTTTGCAATTCCTTTAGTATTTCAACCCTTTGGTCTATCGAAGCCTTTACTTCGTTGATGCTCACGTTCATGGCTTTCGAAAGCTTTTCCACCGCGAGGCTCTGGAATCGCGTGCGTTCTATCGAATCGGAAATCGGGTCATACAAGAACAAGTCGTTCATCGCAATGATTTCCTCTTCGATTTTGGAAACTTCGGCTACCTGCACCACCCTGCGGATTATCCCTTTCTTCCTGTCGTTGAAGCGCTGTTGCACTATTATCAAATCGCACAGGGGCAAGAGCCCGCGGGGCACGTTCATCGGCTCGTTCTGCAAGCGAGTCATTGCGTCTGCGGCGTTGTTCGCGTGCAGCGTGCCCATGACACCCCTGTGCCCGGTGTTCATGGCGGTAAACATGGTTTCCGCCTCGCGTCCCCTGATGTCGCCGACGATAATCCTGTCCGGGCGAAGGCGCAGAGAGCTTTTAAGCAAAGCCTGCATGTCAAACGCGGGCGTAGCCGTGGCCTGAACCGAGTTTTGCTTTGAAGAAAGGTTTATTTCTGGAACGTCTTCTATGACCACGATGCGTTCAGACGGCGGGATGAAAGCAGAACAGGCGTTGAGCAAGCTAGTCTTCCCCGCCGAAGTGCTTCCAACGATGAGAAAGTTGAAAGGCGTCACCATGAGCCCGTCGACCGCAGTCCACAAGAACGCAGCCAGTTCCAAAGTCACTGTGTTATTTTCAATCAAATCCATTATGCTCAACGGGTGGGCGCGGAACTTGCGGACTGTAACGGAATAATTCGCCACTATGGGAGGAGTCAGGATGCTCGCGCGGCTTCCGTCGGCCAACCGCGTTTCGACGACCCCCTCGTCGGATTGGATTGAAAGCTGAGCCAAAAACGCGTTCAATTCCTCCTTCGAGAAAGACAAGTTGGTTTTGCAAACGCCTTTCTCGCGGTGGTAAATGAAAACCGGGTCGTCGCCGTTGAAAGTTATCTCCTCCACGTTCTCGTCGTTGAGCAAAGGCTGGATTACCGAATAACCGTGCAGCGCGTCGACGACCGCCAGGGAAACCGCTTTTGCGTTGGGAACGGGAAGGATTTCCGAAAGCCCTGAAACCATTTCGCTCCTCACCTTGGAAGACACCGGCTTGCCTATGTTCAAAACGTCCACCGAAGCGGCGAAAGACTGCATTTTCTTTTGGTCGATTCCGTACTTGCGGCAGACGGAAGCCAAATCTCCGGACGCGGTCAAAACCCCGAAAACGGCTTTTACCAAAGCCTTTTCTTCCGAAGACAATTCCTCCTCGCAAGCGTACTCGAAGAACGGAAAGTCTTGCGTTATTTTAACCATTACAAAATCATACGCCCAGGCCAATAAAAAAGCCAGCGTAAAGCCCCATATTGTTTTAAAGACTGCAGAGGCCTAACCACTAGTAAAGGGATTGCGATGAACGCCGCTCTAAAGAAAACACTCTCGAAAATAAGCCCCACTCCCGCCGAAGCCGCCGCGGAAAAAGCCTTTGCGCTCGAACTCAAGAAAATCCTGGAAAAAATTGGGGCTGACAAAGTTTCCTTCGTCGGCTCCGCCGCGCGGGATACTGGCTTGAAGGGCGACAAGGACATCGACCTGTTCGTGCAATTCCCCCCTTCGCTGGAAAAAGACTACATAGTAAAGAAAACGTTCGAATTCACCCGCAAGCACGTGAAAGCGGATTGGATTGTTCGCTACGCCGAACACCCTTACTTGCAGGCGAAAATCGGGGGGTACAAAGTCGAAGTAATTCCGTGCTTCACCACTCTGCCGCACGCGGGAATCAAAAGCGCGGTCGACCGCTCGCCGCTCCACATGGACTACCTTCAAAAACGCCTTTCGCCCAAGCAACGCGAAGACGTGCGCTTGCTAAAACAATTCCTAAAAAACAACGGGCTTTACGGCGCTGAACTCGCAACACGCGGCTTTTCAGGCCTTGTGTGCGAATACCTCATTCTCAACTACCGCAGTTTCGAAGGACTAGTGAAAAACGCGGCGAAATGGAAGCCGCAAGTGCGCATCGACATCGAAGGGCTTTCCGAAAAGCAGTTCGACGAGGCGCTGGTCATCGTCGACGCGATAGACAAAAACCGCAACGCCGCGGCAGTCGTAAGCGAAACGAACGTAGCCCGATTCATAGCTCTATGCCAAGCTTACGCGCGAAGCCCTTCCGAAAAATTCTTTTTCTCCCGCCCAAAGGACAAAAGCCTTGCAGAAATTAAAGCCGCGTGGAAAAAGCGAGGCACGCAAATAGCGCTCGTCGAATTCGCGGCGCCCGACTTGGTGGAAGACATTCTCATCCCCCAACTGCGCAAAACGCAGGAACACGCGCTAAAGCACATGCGCGAAGCTGGATTCGCAGCGCTGGACTCGCACTCGTTCGTTTGCGGAAGCAAGGCCTTCCTCCTCTTCGAATTTTTCGGCATAGAAAAACCAGAGGTCGAAAGGCTTTCTGGCCCGCCCGCGTGGCACGAAAAGGCGGTTGCGGGGTTTTTGAAGGGCAAAAAACCCTTGCGCGGGCCTTTCGTCGACGCAGGCAGGGTAATTGTGGAAGTTAAAGGCAAGAAGGAAAACGCATTCCAAACCCTCGAGCGCGGGCTCAAGCACAACCCGAAATGGGGCGTGGCCTCGCATTTGGCCGCTCCCTTGAAAAAAGCAGTCGTGCACGAGAACGAAAAGGCGTTCCGGCCTTATTGCGCGAAAGAATTGCAAGACTACTTCTTCAAACGCGAACCGTGGTGGTGAAAAACGCGAAAGCCCGTTTTCGTGGCGGACGCCATGCTCGGAAAGCTCACCCGATGGCTTCGCTTGCTTGGAGTGAAAGTTTTTTTCTCCAACGCGAGCGACGACGAAGTCATCAAGAAAGCCGTGAAGGAAAACGCAATCCTCCTCACCCGCGACGAGGCGTTGGCGAAAAAAGCCTCAGACTACTGCAAAACGCTTTTGCTCAAACCCGGCGATTCGTTCGAGCAATTGCAAACAGTAATGAAAGAATTTTCGCTCAAAGCGAAAAACGCGCCTTTGCTGGCCTTGTGCCCCAAATGCGGCGGGAAAATAAAACGCACGGCAAAAGCGAAGGTCGAAAACAGGGTTTTCCCTAGAGTTTTCAAGCAACAAAAACGGTTTTGGGCTTGTACCGAGTGCGGACAAGCGTATTGGAAAGGCTCGCACTTCAAGAAAATAACGGCGAAACTAAAGGGATTAAAAAAAACACGATAAAAAAAGGTTATGGGCATGCTGCAAGCGTACCACAAAGCTGGAAAAGACACTGCGAGGCTGCTTCACGGCACGGTTTGGACAGGAAGAGCATCACCCAACTCTGCCCTTCGCGAGAACCTGCACCCCGTGTACGACCTGCACGAAACAGTGGGCGTAATACACGCCAACCCCCCGTTCCTCAAAAGCGCGCTGCGCAACTACTTTGGAATGAAAGAACCCTTGCGCGTTTCCGACGAAATGTTCCAAAAATACCAGGACTGGAAGAAAGGATTGTTCAAGCTGAAGGAAGAGCTTGGCTTCGACGTTCATTTCACGCCAAAAACCAACTTGGTTCTCGCCGACGAAAAAGGCAACATCAGAATGAAAGACAAGGACCTGAGGCAGACGCGCAACGTGGAAATAGGCAGAGGAACGCTTTCTGCAGAACAGTGGGAAGCGTTCGTAAACGGACTAGTGGAAGAAATCATGATTTTGAAGCACAAGGAAATGATTGAAAAAGGGAATTGAGTAAAAGAATTCGATGACAAAAGAACTCGCACGCAAGGTATTCCCGCTTGGGGAAGTGACTATACACCCAAAACCTGGAATAAAATACAAGCCTCTCCAAATGCCCGTACAAGCCATAGCTAGAGTTGAAGTAAGGGGAGCAAAGTTGGAAGAGGTAGGTCTTGCCGATTATAAAGCAATTCATGCCGAGCTTGACAGTGCGAGAACGCAGGCCGAAGCGCTGGGAATCAAAACCAAGCAATTGCAAAACCCTCGCGGCTATGCGTTCGAACAGCCCGACACGCCTAACAGGCACTGGACTGAATTCAGGGAAGAGATAGCCAGCTTGAAACTAAAAAAAATAGCAACCGACTGGAACGAAAAAAGAAAGCTCAAATGAGCCCGACTTCTTCGACTTGCACGTTGCTCACGCCCCGCAGCGAAGAAACTTCCGTCTCGAAATCCCTTCCGCTGCCGTCTTCCGTAATGAAAGAAGCTTGAATGACTTTAGAGCCGAAAACGTAGTCGATTATCTTTGCGGTATTGCAGCCGTCCACGCCCTGCACGCGCGAAAGCAATTCTTCCAAATCCTGCCCTTCCTCGGGAAAAACCTTCATTACGCAAATAACCTTGCCCATTGCAAACCACGCTCATTTCACTTTCAAGTATTTCTTCACGTTCTTGCTTTTGAACCGCTCGGGCATCCAGCTTTTACTCAAACGCACGACTCGCAGCTTCAGTCCTTTTTCCGCAAAACGCTTTTCGATTTCCTTTTCAGAAGAAACGCTTGAAAGCCCCAAGAGCTTTCCCGCGCTTTTCAATTGGTCATAGCCTAAAACCAAAACATCCGGTTTCGCGCTTATTACGCCGGAATACAAGCTGTTCTTGTCGCCCAAAACCACTCGGTCGACTATGCGCAAGGAAGAAAGCAATTCCATTCGCTCTTTTTCCTTAAAGAAAGGCAGGCGTTTTTTTGCTTTTCGCACGGTCGAATCCCTTGCGACTAGGACGGTCAAATGCGTTCCGAAACGCCTAGCCTGCCTGAAAAACCACAAGTGCCCCAAGTGCAGCAAATCGAAGACACCGCACACGAGCACTTTGCGCATAAAGCCACCGCCATTCAAGGGCCTTGAAAACCGCATTCCGCGCAAGAGTAGGAATTCTTTTCCTTCCTGCAGGTCGCACAACGCACTACACGCGTTTTCCTGCAACCGGGACAGTCGAATTCAGTCGCAGTCTGCACTTGCCTTCCACAGTTCGAACAAACCTTCATTTGCAAAACCACCCGCTAAACATTCTAAAACCATCAGAGCGAAGAGAAAAGAATACTGCTTGCGGGTGCTTTTATACTTTGCGAGGCAAATTATGCGTAAGTGGGCCCGTAGTATAACCTGGACAGAATGCGAGCTTGCGGAGCTTGAGATCCGGGTCCGAAAGGAGGAGAAACGAAGTTTCTCCTCTCTACACCTCTTCCTGGCGGAGAGGCGCGCAAAACGAAAAATCGTTTTCTTTGGCGCGGTGCCACCACACCTCCCGTTCAGAAGCAAAAGCTTCTGAAGGGCACTGCAGAACGAAGTTCTGCATGTGTTCTTTTTTCTAAAAGAAAGGGGCAAGGCAACGGAAATCCCGGCGGGCCCGCTTAAACTTTCTTTCGCAAAGAAAGTTTAATCAAAGAAAGGGAAAAAAAAGTGAAATTCCGTTTCGCTTGCACTGGAGGCACATTCGACAGGCTGCACAACGGGCATGACGCGCTGTTGAAAAAAGCGTTTGCGGTTGCAGACAAAGTGCTTATCGGCCTTACTAGCGACTCGATGGTGCGGAAGACGAAACAGTTTCATGAAATCGTGAAGCCTTACGCCAAACGCAAGAAAGAGCTTGAAGCGTTTTTGAAAAAACACGGGTGGCTTTCTAGGGCGAAAATAGTTGTTTTGAACGACGTCAGCGGCCCTACTGTCGAAAAAGGAAGCAAGGTCGATTGCATCGTCACTTCGCGCAAGACGCTCGCAGGAGCTAGGGAAATAAACAAACGCAGGCGCAAAAACCGGCTGAAACCGTTGCCCATTGCAATAGTAAAAATCATCAACAGCGAAGATGCCAAACCCATTTCATCCACCCGCATGCGCAAAGGGCAAATCGACCGCGCGGGGCACGTGTTCGAAAAGTCTTTCACCTGCAACCTCCGCATGACCCCGGAAACAAACCGTTTTTTCAAAAAACCGTTCGGAAAACTAGTACGGACTGCAAAAGCGTCTGCTGAATTGCGCAAGCTCAGCCCCTTCAAAACAATAGTCGTGGGAGACGAGACGGCAAAAGTCTTCGAAACCCAAGGGTTAAAAGCGGCAGTGGTCGTAGTCGACGGGAAGATAAGAAGGAAGAAAACGTCATTCACGCCGAGCGGCCGCTTCCACAAGACCCTGCGCATTGCTAACAAGCACGGCACCATCGGAAAGCACGCCGCGCGGGTGGTGGAAAGGGCTGTGGAAGCAAAAAACCACGACCGTATTCTGGTGCACGTCCGCGGCGAGGAAGATTTGCTCACGCTTCCCGCCGTTCTTTTCGCCCCTCTGGAAAGCGTGGTTTGCTACGGGCAGCCGGGCAAGGGAATGGTTTTAGTGAAAGTAAGCGAAGAAAAGAAAAGACAAGCGTTAGCCATAGCTTTGAAAATGAAAGCATGAGCACTGGAAAGCCACTCTGCTCAAGTTTAAATACTGTAGAAGCGAAAGCGTTGATGCTCTATATTTCGACGATATAGAACGGGTGGTACAAATGGAAAGCGAAAATGCTTCCGTCACGGAAGCTCCTGCGGAATTCGAAGTGGAAAAGACAGGCGAGGAAGTAAGGGTAAAACCCGCAAAACGCGGGAAAAACGCGGTTGCTGCAACAGCCGAAAGCGACGTTAAAGACATTAAAGACTTGCCCGGAATAGGCGCCGCAACTGCGGCGAAACTCAAGGAAGCTGGTTATGATGAAGTTGAGACGATAGCATATGCTTTGCCGGCGGAATTGATTGAGGCTGCAGGAATAGGCGATGCGACTGCCATTAAAGCAATAGGCGCAGCCCGCAAAGCCCTGAAAATGGATTTCGAGACCGGAACTGAAGCCATGCGAAAACGCGAGTTAGTCGAATGCATTACAACCGGAAGCAAAGAGCTGGACGGACTGCTCGGCGGGCGCGGCGTAGAAACGCAGGCAATCACCGAAGTCCACGCCAAATTCGGCTCCGGAAAATCGCAATTGGGATTCCAATTGTGCGTAAACGTCCAACTGCCAAAGGAAAAAGGCGGGTTGGAAGGAAGCGTCATTTTCCTGGACAGCGAAGGCACGTTCAGACCCGAGAGAATAAAGCAAATGGCAGTCGCGAAAGGTTTGGATCCTGAAAAAGTTTTGGAAAACATTTTCGTTGCACGGGCTTACAACAGCGACCACCAAATGCTTTTGGCCGAGAAAGCGGAAGAAATCGTCAAGGAAAAAAACGTGAAGCTCATCGTGGTTGATTCGGTTACCGGACATTTCCGCGGGGATTACGTCGGACGCGGAACACTCGCAAACCGCCAGCAGCTTTTGAACAAGCACTTGCACCACCTGCTGCGCATGGCCGAAAAATACAACATTGCAGTCTACATCACCAACCAGGTTATGGCCAACCCTGGCATAATGTTCGGAGACCCGACCACGCCCATAGGCGGGCACGTTCTCGCGCACATAAGCACGTACAGGATTTACTTGCGCAGGAGCAAGGAAGACAAGCGCATAGCGAGAATGGTCGACTCACCCAACCTCGCAGACGCCGAATGCGTTTTCCGCGTCACGGAAAGCGGCTTGTGCGACTGAAGTTTTTTTTGCGAACAGAACCCCTAAAAAAAACAAAAAGGTGAACAGATGACTAAAGAAAAAAACTGTCTTCGGACGGTGGAGGCAAGGGGCTGACGGCGAGCAAAAACCCGGAAGACGAGATTTGGGTCAACGCCTCGAAAACGAGACGAGGGGCCACCATAGTCTTGAACGGAGAGCTTTACGTCACTCCAATACAGTCCATAGAAAGACTGGCTAGAGGCGAAACCAAAGGCGCGAAGTTCGTAAAACTCGTGAAGTGAAGAAAGAGTGAAAACTAAATCATATGACGAAACTTCCTACGCCCTCCTTTTTTCCTTTTTCTTAAATCAATCCTGGTGTTCCAGCACCACGCCTCCGCACGACGAGCACTCTTCACTCCAATAGTCGTACTGCTGCGTGCATGAAGGACACTTCCACCTACTGCCCATTTTTGGGATATGCCTCCAACCCCACACGCTTCATCCTGCGATTCTATAAAAGCATTAAAACCGAATTTAAACTCGTGAAAAAAGCACCGGTAAAAACCGTCTTGAAGCGCTTGCAAAAAGCTTTTGCGAAGGAAACCGCTTTCAGCGGAAGGAAAATGAGCGCTTTCCAATGTCTCGTAGGAACGGTGCTGAGCGCGCGCACGAAGGACGCAAACACCGCCAAAGCATCTTCACAGCTTTTCTCAAAACACTCCACTGCACAAAAGCTGGCGAAAGCGCCTTTGAAAAGCATAGAACGACTCATCAAACCGGCAGGGTTTTACAAAACCAAAGCCCGCTACGTCAAACGCCTGAGTCGAATGCTCTTGAACGATTACGGCGGGCGCGTTCCCGACACGATGGAAGAACTCATGCAGCTGCCCGGAGTTGGGCGAAAGGTCGCAGGATGCGTTTTGGTTTACGCCTTCCGCAAACCCGCAATTCCAGTCGACACGCACGTGCACCGCATCTCCAACCGCCTCGGCTGGGTGAAAACCAAAACACCAGAGAAAACAGAGTTCGAATTAATGAAGAACATTCCGAAAAACTATTGGATTGACGTCAACAACCTGCTCGTATTGCACGGGCAGAAAACGTGCCTCCCGCGAAACCCCAAATGCGGCGAGTGCGTTTTGAACGACATTTGCCCCTCCGCATTCAAAGCGCGCTAGTAAATCTTGATTCCAAAGAAAAACAAAAGCAGAATCAGACCAGCTCCAGCCAAACCGAGCACGCCGCATATTACCACAGTAAGCAAGTTTAGCGGAATGCTGATTCCGGACGATGCTCCGAGAAAGTTTATCACCAATAGCGCCGCGACGCCCAAAAGGCTGTTCGCCAAAAAGTTTTTGAGAAAGAAAACCACGGCTATCGCGAGCAAAACCAGGAGTATTCCTCCGGTTAGGAAAACCCAGTTTGGAAGTGCGAATACCGCTTCTGCAGCCATACGGTCAACCTTTCAATTGCTTCAACACGAAAGGAATTTCCTCAACCAAATCATCAGCATTATAATAAATTCCCTTTCTTTTCTTCAGCCTATCGGCGGCAAAACCGTTTAAGAACGCCGCCGCTTGCGCTGAAAGCAGCAACGAGTTTTTACAGGCAAACGCGGCCGCAAGCCCCGCCAGAACGTCACCCGTCCCTCCCTTGGTCATACCCTGGTTTCCGTTCTTGTTTTGAAAAAGAGTTTTCCCGTCCGTCACAAAACAAAAGATTTTCTTCAGTAAAACCACGCAACCGTACTTCGCCGCCTGCCGCTTCGCCTCCAAAGGCGAAGCCTCCGCCCCAAACAGCGCCTTGAACTCCAACGGGTGAGGCGTCACCAGCACGTTGGGCCCCAAAAACTTCCGCTCAACCAAATGCAAAGCTCCAGCATCCAAAACAAACTTTTTTTGCGGAAACATTTTCAAAAGCATGTTGACCAAAACCTTGTTTTCGCCATTCAACTCCAACCCGTTGCCCACGAGAAGGCAGTCACACTTTTCGGCTGCACCGAAAACTTCTTCGCCCGGAACCGCAATGAAACAATCGCTCTTGCGCTTGATTGCAACGAGAACGGCGTGGTTCAAAACCGCGGGAGAGTGAAAGTAAACCAAATCGACTATTCTCGACGCGGCTTTGATTGCCAAAAGCGGGGCGCCGTGGTACTTTTCACTCCCGCCTATCACGAACAAAACGCCGTTCTGCCCCTTGTGGCTGTTTTTCGCTGGCGTGAACAGCTTCTGGATGACTCTCCTCTTTATTTCTGCCATAACACTTTGAGCGAAAGCACAGTTAAAAACAATATTGCAGTAAAATTCCAATGGCCGTTTTGGTCGACGTAGGAATACTGGTTTTGTGCGCTACGGTTGCAGGTGTGATTGCAAACCGCTTTCGCGTACCGCCCGTGCTCGGGCTGCTTTTGATAGGCGCCATAGTCGGACCCAACTTTCTCGCTCTGGTTTCACAAAGCGAAACCGTCGAATTGTTTTCCGAAATCGGCGCGACGCTGCTGCTTTTCGCCATCGGCGTCGAATTCAGCATGTCCAAACTCGCAAAACTGGGGATACGCGTGCTTGGCATTGCAGTCGCAAAACTCGCCATAATATTCTTTCTGTCGTTCCAACTTGCTTCCCTCCTCGGCTTCAGCAACGTTGGCGCGCTGTACATCGGCGCCATCCTGGCCATCACTTCCACCGCGCTCATGATCAAGATAGTAGAGCAGAAAAACTACCTTTCGCGCGGCGAAGTGCCCATCCTCATAGCAACGCTCATAATCGAAGACCTGTTCGCCGTATTTGCTTTGGCGGTGTTTTCGGGCTTGGGAGACGGGGGAGTGAGCACGCGCACGCTCGCTTACTCCATAACCGTTTCGGTGCTGGCGCTCATAGCCGCTTACGTAGTGGTAATGAAAATACTCGGCTGGGTTTTGGACTACTTCATCAAATACCAAGCCGCCGAAACCACAACGCTCCTCGCGCTCGGGGTAGGCGTAGGATTCAGCTATTTTGCGCAATTGATAGGCCTCGCCCCGTCGATAGGCGCTTTTCTCGCAGGAAGCATGATAGCCTCTCTACCGAAAGGCAGTTTGCTCGAGAAAAGCATACACCCGTTCGTCCTCGCATTCTCAAGCATTTTCTTTCTCTCCATAGGCATGCTTATCAACTTTTCCTCAGTCCAGCAAAACGCCATCGTGATAGCAATACTCATCATGGCAAACTTACTGTTCAAGTTCGCCGGAACGTATTCCTCGACATACTTGTTCGGCTTCTCTTCAAGACAATCGTTCTTCTCCGGCCTCGCGATGCTGCCTGTCGGAGAGTTTTCCCTGCTGATAGCAAAGCAAGGCAACGCGGCAGTAGGCTTCGACTTGATAGGCTTTACTTCCGCTACCGTCTTCTTTTCAACGCTTGCAACCGCATTATGGCTCGACAAGTTCGAACGCCTCAACGACCTGTTCGTAAAACTCATTCCCACGCCGGCGAGAAACACTGCGGTCAACGCATCTTTCGCATTTTCCGAAGCCATTTCTTCAATCGACTCCGCCGGAAAAACGAGTTTCGGCGCAGTACGCCAAAACTCGAGGTTTTGGGCCGCAGGAATCATCGCGCTGGTGTTCGGCGCAGTCGCCAGGTTCGCTCCAGCACTTGCGGACGTGAAAATAGTCGGGTTTACCCTCACGCAACTGGCAATGCTTGCCGCCGCACTCGCATTTTCCTTCGGAATCCAAAAAAGCATAGTGTGGATGGCCAAAACCCAAACCAAAAGCGTCGAACGGTTTTCGAGAGTAGTGTCGCTCACGGTCTTCATGCTCATACTCCCGTTCATAGCCTCTTCTTTCCAAAGCGGAACCGGACAGGCAGAAATAGTGCTCCTTACGTTCGCAGGAGCGATAGCGTTGTACGTGCTCTACTCTTCAACGAGGAAAAAAGAAGGAAGCAAGGAAAAAGGAGTCTTGTTCTTCAAAAAATGACCGACACACCATCTTTTTTTTCCACGCGAAACACCTTGTCCGCAAACGTCTCAAGCTCGCGCTCGTGCGAAACCAGCAAAACCTGCTTGCAGTTCAACTCGTTCAAAACACTACGCATGCACCCCAGCTGCTCTTTGCTAAACCCATCCGTAGGCTCGTCGAGAATCAAAAGGTTTTCCTGCATCGACGCACTCACGCTCTTCACCAACGCATTCAAAGCAAGGCGGTAAGCAAGCGCAAGCGCGCTTTTTTCGCCCCCAGAAAGCGTTTGGTAGGAATGCTCGTAGCCGTTTATTTCCACCAGCGGCTCGAACTGCTCTCCCGCTTCCACGTTCAAATCCTGGCTTTCGACCAGCAAAGAAAACCATTTCTTGAACAACAACCCGAACTCTCGGTTGAGCCCAGCGAGAACGTGCGTTTCGATCGCCGAAAGAGAAGGGATGAAATGCTCTTCCAGCCATGCCTTCCTTTCCTTCAACCCCGCAAGCTTCGCCAGAGAAACCCGCTTTTCGACAATCCTTTTTTCAATCTCCCCCGCCCTATGCTTCGCCTCGGCAAGCTGGGTTTCCAAGCGCGTTTTCTGCGAAAAAGCCGTTTTGAACTCCGCTTCGGCAGCCAAAACGGTTTTTTCCAACGCACGCGCGTTCTCCTCTACGCCCGCCAAGGAAGCGAGGGCAGAACGCTTTTCCGCAACCATTTTTTCCAACACGGGAAGCTCCTCCTGCAATAAAGAAGTTTTTTGAGCAAGCGCACGCAAGTCAACTCTGTTTTTCTCCACGCGCTTTTCCAAATCTTTTTTCCTCTGAAGCGAAGCATTCTGCTGCACGGCTTTCTCCAAAACCATGGCCAAATCCTCTTCTTCATCCTTCAATTTTTCCAAAACACCCTGCTTTTCTACCACTAGCGCCGCGAGTTCCGAAGCGTGCTTTTCGAAATCGCCCGAAATCGCCTGCCCGCACGTGGGGCAAACACCCCTCTCCTTCAACAACGCGTAATCCTTCTGTTTTCCCTGCAAAGCGCCAATTTCGTTCGCCAGCGCGGCGCTCTGCTCCCGCACCTTCTTATACTCCGCCTGCGTTTTCGAGTAATCGATTTCAACTATCTTGAATTCCGAAAGCTGCTGTTCAAAATCCGCAACCTCGCTTTCAAGAAAACCCGTTTGTTCCAATGCATCTCCCAACGCCGAACGCAGGTCTTCCAACCTTTTTTCAATCAAAGGCAATTCCGCCTTGACCGTCCTGAATGAAGACAATTGCGACTGTATTTCCAAAAACTGTTTTTTCGCATTCGCAAGCGCTTCCTCGGCCGCCTTAGCTTTCCCGGCAGCACCTGCACTTTCCACAACAAGCTGTTCAACGCGCGACTCCAGCGAAACGCGCTCTCCCTCAAGCTGGGGCAAATCGGCAGCCTGCCCTTCCAAAAACCTCGCTTCCTCCCGCAAATCTTTCAAAACTATTGCAGAATTGTCCCTCGCAATCCGGTATTCCTCAACTCCAAACGCCTTGCGAAGCGTTTGCAGCCGTTCTTCCGACTTTTCCTCGAGAATCTTTTTCATCTCCTCCTGGGGAGTGAATACCGCGTAACGGTAGATTATCGACTGAGAACGCGGATTGGAAGGCTCTTTAAAACCTAGAATCTGCAACACGGCGGGCTTCATTTCCGAAGGGGTATAAAGCGTTTTCTTACCGTCCGCTATAATGAAACACTCGCCCTGCTGAACAGAAGTCTTCTTTTTTTCCAGAGTGCGGAAAACCTCGTACTCCCTCCCGCCCACTTCAAAACAAAGCCTAACGAAGCCAGACTGCGCCGAATTGCGAAGCAAAAACGACGCGTTCAAATCACCCAGCCCGAACAAGGCGAATTCTATCGCGTAAAGAATGCTGCTCTTGCCGCAGCCCACATCCCCCTCGAAAAGCAACACACCCTCGCCGAACGCGACCTCCGCGCGCGAATAGCTTCGGATGTTCTGCAATTCCAGCCTCTTCAAAAACATTTTTTCACGCACCCAAAACTTCCTTCGAAACGCGCGCTATCCTCAAGTCAAAATCCGCTTTCGACTCGCCGCCCGCTTGCTCGGTCTTAAGCGCGGAAAGCAACGCCTTCGACTTTAGAATTCCGGCAGAACCCTTGAGCTCTTGAGAAACTCCCGAAAGCGACTCCAAACTCTTTGCGAACAACTCTTCCTCCACATTCCAAGCGTCCGCAGGACTGGAGACCAACACCTCCCGCTCTCTCGATTCTAGCGCATTGCGGTTTAGATAAAAAACAAGAGCTCCTCGCGAGTTCGCCTTCTCGCGCAGAGCCGAAAAGTTGACGTCCTTGGGCGAACCGCTCGACAAAATCCCCGCAACACGCAGCAAAACCACTTTACCCTGCAAATCCTGCGAAGAAACCAACTCCAGCAAATCTCCCTCCACCACAGAAGAATCTTTTCCAGAAGCATCGTACTGCAAGAAAACCACGCGACACGCGTCAAGCTCAACGCGCTCTACGTTGCACGCTCCGCTTTCCAAAGTGCAAAACCAAAAACCGTGCTTTTCATTCGCAAGCGCCTCCAAATCCCTATAATCAGAAGCAAACAACGGGCCAGGAAAAACCAACGGCTTGTTTTGCAGTGCTGGATCGCGAATCACTTGCGGCAAGTGCACGTGCCCCGTCGCGTAATAATCGAAACCCTTCGGAAGCGAATTTACGGAAACCCCGCCCGCAAAACCGTGAAACTCCTCGCGAGTATATTCGGAAACCGCAGAATGAAAAACGAAAATCTTCGGGTTTGGCACGCTTTCGAGCACAGAAAAATCGATTTTTTGGAACTCTGCTTCCTCCAAGCCGCGAGCCCTCGCGGAGACTCCGGCAAAGCTAACGCCCGTCTTTTCGTCCTTGAAAACCTTGAGCGTTTTCACGCCATCAGCGCCAGTTTCTTCACCCGAAACTTTCACTAAAACCCCCGCCGAACACAAAACGTCTATCACGCTCGTTTCGGTAGGCGAGTAATCGTGAGAGCCGTAAACCAAATAAAACCGCATTCCCCGCGCTTGCGCTTCGCGCATCTTGCGCACCGCCCTGTCGATAACGCCCATTTCCGGCAATGCAATGTCGAAAAAGTCTCCCGCAATAACGACGAAATCTGCGTTCTTTTCGACGCAAACGTCGACCGCCTTTTCGAACGCGCGTATGTTCAACTCGCGCAATTCCTTCTCGCGAAACGCGCCCAAGTGAACGTCCGACATGTGAGCAAAACGTATAGCCAAACCAACCAGCCTACAGTAAAAATAAGCACGTTTGCAATTAAAAAAACGGTTTTAAAGCCGCGCGGAGTAAGAAAAACATGGCAGACGGGTTCGACCGCGTAAAAACAGGCATCAAAGGGCTTGATGAACTGATAGAAGGAGGCATACCCCGCGGTAGAACCGTGCTCGTTTCAGGAGCGTCAGGAACGGGAAAAAGCATTTTCGGCATGGAATTCCTTTACAAAGGCGCCACGGAATACAACGAACCCGGCGTTTTCGTCACTTTCGACGAACACCCCGACAAAATCCGCCAAGACATGCTCCGCTTCGGCTGGAACATTGCCGAAGAAGAAAAACACGACAAAATTGCGATTCTAGACGGTTCGAGCGCGAAAATCGGCGCTCCAAGCGACGAAGAACATTTGCTCATGCCCGGACTTGATTTTAACAAACTGCTCGTCGAAATGCTCGCAACAGCCCGCAAAGTAGGCGCCAAAAGACTGGTAGTAGACAGCATTCCCGCAATGGGACAACTGCTAGAAAAAGAAGGCGACATCCGAAAAAACATCCTCAAGCTTTCCTATACGCTCGGAAAATCAGGCATCACATCGATCCTCACTTCCGAAATCGAAGAACAAGACGCGAGCAAAACCGGCTCTCTCAAATTCAGCAAGTACGGCGTGGAAGAATACGTTGCAGACGGAGTAATACTGTTGAACATGCTAAGCATAGGCTCGAGCGAAAACCGCACGGCATACATAAGAAAAATGCGCGGAACGAAACATTCGCTTGCATTCCACCCTTTCGCGATTACCGAACACGGGCTTCAAGTAAAGAAAACCGAAGACGTTTTCAAGTGAAAAATGAAAAAATCTAGGTCGACATTAGCTCAGCTATTTTTTGGATTATCTCTTCGCGGGTTACTACTTTACGCGTTCTAGTTGTAGAAATGGCACCGGCAACGTTAGCAGCTAATACTGCAAAATGTTTGTCGCCGGTTTTAAGCAAAGCATCAACATAAGTGGCGCCCCAAACGTCACCAGCACCGTTTGAATCTACAAAACGACCCACGGGAACACCGTAGACTTTGGTTTTTTGAGAACCTAAAACTGCAGGCTTGCGCATTGCACGCAAAGCAAGATAGGGTATAACACCTAAGGGCAACCGTCGCTTTTTGGGCGCAGAAAGGTCAAACAAAGTTGCACCATTCTGCTGTTCTTTTACAACAATAGTTTTAGGCCCCCAGTTCCACGGGCTAGAATCAGAAGTTCGCATTAATTTATCAAACTCCTTTTGGTTCGGATAAAAAACATCAGTTGCGGCTAAAACCGGCTTGATTTTCTTAAACCAAACACCAGAAGAATCATGATTGCAGTCTAATGCAACTATTCCGCCAGCTGACTTGAATCGTTCAAGATCTTTGGCAAAGGCGCCCGCATGAAGGCCTGGCGCTTGAAAGAACGCGGTAACAATAAGCGCATGAGCCTTTAAGGAAGCAAGTCGAATCGGACGAGCGTTTGCACCAATTACAGTTATGAAACTACGATCATTTTTAAGCGGTACAACAAAACTCTTGCCAGTATCAACGCCAGGGTGCTGGTTTATTTTGGAAGTATCAACGCCGGCGGACTCAAAATTCGATTTAAGCCACCGCCCCTCCTGATCTTCACCAATATTGCCAATTAAAACAACATTATTGCCTAAAGTAGCCAGTTGCATTGCAGTAATACCTGAAGAACCACCAACACGTTTTTCTGCTGACGTTGTGCTAAGCTCGCCACCTGGTTTAGGAAGGCGGTGAGACTTTGGAAAAACAAGATCGACGCATAAGTCGCCGGCTACAGCAACATCATGTGGAGCAGAATGTGAATACACAGACAGCGAACGCCTAAAGTTTTCTCTTAAATTCAATTGCATCCCAGTTTATTTTTTTAATTATTTGCTTGTGAAGAGAATTATTTGCTGCAGCTATGCAAGACCGTTGATTTTCAAAGCTTAAATCGGTTAGCAGAGTATCGCCTAGATCTTCACCAAACCCGTCAGTTATTTTGACTCCCTTTTTAGTAGCTATAAACCACGCGGCAGCAATATCATAAGGAAAAAGGTGCAGTATTCCGCCCTTCCCCGCATTTTTAAAATTATCCTCCAGTAAGGGGTGCTCTCTAAGAAGCCTATTTCCAACATCTACATAGGCATCTAATTGTCCGGAAACTATCCGCGTAATTGAAAACGAAGCGCTATTAAACACAAATATTCCGCCGGTATTAGCTGAAGCATCAATAAGATGGCCATAAGCGCTAGTCATCAATTTAGAAGGGTGCCCGTTGAATTCAATGCTCCAAAACATTTTTTCGATAGAGTCGTTTTGCGATAAGGTAGTTTTGACGGCCACACCATCTCGAAAGAATTTTATGGGCTTGTTTTCTTCGGCTACGAAATAATCGCCTGTTTTAAGTTCTTTTACTAAAGCAAAAATGACGTCTTTAAGCGCAGCATCCTTAGAGTATTTAGCAACGGCTATTGAAACTGTACAAGACTCCAAACCAGCGGCTGAAGGCCTCGTCCCGTCAATCGGATCAATTACAAACAGGTATTCGGGTTTTTTACTTAAATTCACTAACCCGCGACCTTCAGAGTAATAAGCAACATCCTCTTTTGATTTCTTTAGAATCTCAAATACTGCTCGCTCGGCTACTTTATCGATTCCAAATTGTTGGTCGCCGCCTGGACTTTTAGCTAGCAGGAATTTTCTTTTCGTTAAATTCGAATATTGCTGAATGTTACGGAATACTGTTTCCGCCAGTTTTAATGAATCCTCTCGGTACATGGGCATTCACCTGTTTAAGCGTCTTTTCGAATTTATCGCAAACCTCATTTGCCTCCTCCAAAGTTAATATTAAAGGCGGCTTAATTTTGATTACATTTCCTAGACCATACTGGGAAGTCCTTAATATCAAGCCATTTCCAAGTGCTTTTGCGGCTATTAAGTTCGTTATCTTTGAATCTGGACCGCCCTTCAAGTTCACAAACTCAACCCCAAGCATAAGACCGACACCGCGAACATCCCCTATAAAATTGAATTTTTCTTGCAATTCATTCAGCCTTTTTCTAATCAGATTCCCAGAAGCCTTAACATTTTGAAGGAAAGGCTTCTGTCGAATTATATCTATAATTTTAGTTGCGACAGCACAAGGCAATGCCGACGCACCAGAAGTAAAAGATTTTTCATATTTCTCAAGACAATCAAATCTTTTTTCAGCGATAACTGCGGCAACATTGAAACCAATACCTCCGAGTCCTTTCGCAACAGTTATTATATCAGGCTTAACCTTGAAAGTTTGGGCGGCAAACATTTCGCCCGTACGCCCAATGCCGGTTTGAACTTCATCAAAAATAAGCGCTATCTCTAATTCATCACAAATTTCTCGCATTTCTTTAAAGTACTGAACTGGCGGCATTATGTTGCCTCCGTTCCCAAGTATCGGCTCCATTATCAAACATGCGGGTTTTTCTTTAGCACTAGAAACTAATTTTCGAATTTCATTGGCACAAGCAATTCCGCAAGAAGGAAAACGCAAGCCCAAAGGACACCTATAGCAATAAGCAGAAGGAACTCGGATTATTCCTGGATACCGATAAGATAGCACTTTTTTGAAAGGAAAATCAGATACTTCGTGCATAAATAAAGTTTGGCCTAAATGGCTCCGCGCCAAAGAAATTATGCCAGGCTTACCAGTATATTTTAAAGCCATCCTAATGGCTACTTCGTTCGCAGTTGAGCCACCCGTCACTTTAAGATGTACAAACCCGGAACTGATTGGACTCACGGATAATAGTTTTTCTGAAAGGGCAGCAACAGCGTCTGTTGAAAAACTAGAAGAAGCGTAAGCTAATATTTCCAACTGCTCTTTGGCGGCAGCAATTAGGGCAGGATGAGAATAACCCAGGCTTAAGTTGAAAGTGCCAGCAGCAGCATCTAAGTATTTCTTGCCGTTTTCGTCAAACAGGTAAACTCCTTCGCCACGTACGGCTTTGAAAATATACACAAGATAAACCCGACAAGCGAACGCTAAATTCCTTGAGTTGACTAAAAATCAACTAAACGTTTCATACCGCCGGCGGGCTGCGGACAATTATGCGCCTTACAGGCTAAAAATCGTAGACGCAAGAAAAAACCCATTTCCAGCGAAATAACGGCATATCCAACAATATGCAGCAAAATACCGGGAAAGTTTAGGCATATCCATAAAGATAGGGTCGTTAGAGTTAAAAACCTCAATTTCGTAAGGAAAAAGCTTTGAGTTTATGCATATCTAATAAGGATATGCAGCACAAGCGTTAAGTAGTCGGAGGGAAATAATGAAAAAAGGGAGACCTTCACGAAAAATCAACCGAGAGGAAGTTTACGCAATAATAAAAAGAAAGTGGCCGGCGCACGTGACTGAAGTGGCGGAAGCAATGCACTTGCTCGCCAAACAATCAAGCGCGAAAGAACGAAAGCAAGTTCTGGCACACTTGAAATACCACTTCGACCAATTGGCCCGGGAAGGAAAGATAAAAGTAAAGAAAATCGGCATGGCGCTCGTCGCCTGGCCGAGCGAAATGGAAAGAATGAGGGTAATACACGACATTTTTGAGATGTAAAAAGAGGCGATAGGGATGTTTAATGTACTAGTAGGTAATGGCTTTTCGGCAAACGGAGACCCAAAGAAAGCTGCACGGGAAGCAGGTAAAAAAGCACTAAGAGGATTGAAAGGAAAAAAACCAACAATATCATATGTGTTCTTTGCTGGAGACTATGACCCTCAAAAAATAAGTGATGGATTAAAAGAAACGCTTGGAAAAACGGAATTTATTGGTGGAACCGCAGATGCTGTTTTCTTCGAAGATAAAATAGAACGCACGGGAGTTGTTGTGGCCAGTGTATACAGCGAATATTTACACGTTGGAATTTCATCAATAGAAGGAATTTCAAAGGATCCTAAAGGTTTGTCAAAAAAAGTTACGTCTGAAGCACTAAGTAAAATTTCAATTGATAAGTATATAGATCCATATCTGCAATTTACAAGAATGAGGAGTGGAAATGTAAAATGGATGGTTAAGAAGCCGTCATTTTACATCACGGTTTTTGCAAAAGGAATGAAGCTTCCTCAAATGGGTGAGGAAACTAAAATAATTCAAGGAATAACTGAAGAGGTTGGGTTTAACGTACCTATTTGGGGAGGAAGCATGGGCGTTCACCTCGAAAAACTTTTTGAACAAAAACCATACGAAATATACTTGCTGCATTCGGGGAAAGTATTAAAGGACGGGCTCATAATAGCAGTAAATTCGACCAGCTTAATGTACGGGGAATCACTTGTCCACGGCACTGAGAGAACTAATAAAATAGGATTTATTTCGGGAGTTACGGGCGGGGGGTATATTATAACGGGAATATCCGGTAAAAACCCCGTAGAGTGGTACTGCGAACAATTAGGAATAAAGAAAGAGGAATTTGTTAAAAAATCGCTAGTGCTTACACAACAACACCCATTAGGAATACCCGATAATTATGGAGGATACATAATTCGCGCAGGCGGCGTACCAGCTGGAGAAAATCTGGCGTTTACAGTAACATTTGAAGAGGGGTGGCCAGTATACATAATGGAATCTACTCCTAAAAGCATGGCAACTGCCCCACAAAAAGTTGTTGAAGATTTATACAAGAACACGAACGAAAACAAACCAGCTTTAGCACTAGCAATAATCTGTGCGTCTTGCAGGGTAGTAGAAGGAGAAAAAGGAGTCACACAAAATCTCAAGGATTTGAAGAAAAATCTTGGGGGCGCGCCACTCATAGGCTTCTCTTCTTTCACAGAGATTGGATCTAAGGAAGGCGTGCCAACAACAGTACAACACGAAGCCACGACACTGCTAACCCTGTACGATAAACTTCTGCACCAAGTCAAAAATTAATAGTGAAAGCATATGAGCACGATCAAGGGATCAACAATACTAGTCCTAGGGGGGGCGGGACAGGTTGGGTTTGAAATATGCAAACAGCTACTGCGAGAAAACCCAACAAAAATAGTTTTGGCAGATTTGACAAAAAAAAAGGTTGAAAGGGGCATACGGGAACTAAAAAATATAAATGAAAAAACAATTCTAACCGGAGAATGGGGTAATATTTTTGTAAGAACAGAATTAAAAGAAAAAATAAACGGAGAAATAATAAAAAACCCAGAATCTCAGGAAAAACTGATTCAGGATGTTTTTGGGGAATTTAACGATGAAACAGTCAAAAATTCGTTCTTATTTCAAATAATGGAAAAACACAACCCCAAAATCGTTATAGACGCGATTAATACTGCAACGGCCTTAGCTTATTTGGATCCGTATGCACAAGTCATGCACGAAAACGACAGCAAAAAATGGCTTAGGATAGCCCTATCAATGTCAATCCCCCACCTCGTACGACACACGCAAATACTATTTCATAGCCTTAGAAAGGTAAAAACTGAACAATACTTAAAGATAGGCACCAGCGGAAGTGGGGGCTTGGGCTTTACACTTCCGTTCAATCATGGAGAAAGAGAGGTACCATCAAGATTACTCATGGGTAAAACGGCAGTAGCTGGAGCACAAACGATGCTGTTATGGGTGCTAGGCCGAACACCTGGAGCGCCGGTTATAAAAGAAATCAAAGTAACTGCACTAATCGGATGGAGAAATATAGGCAGCGGAAAAATTAGGACAAAGGATGGCGAAATAGAACTATACGATTGCCCGATAGAAAAGGCCCAGCCTATAGGAAAAGGCCTGCAGGGCATGAATGCAGTTAGGCTTGGACGATATTTAGAGGGACCGTGGATTGACACGGGGGAAAATGATGTTTTTACAAAAGAGATGTTTGCAGCAATCACCGCGGCCGACGGTATGGAATTAATAACTCCAGAGGAGATTGCAGAAGAAGTTATCAGGGAAGTAAAGGGGGAAGACACGGGAAAAGAAATTATTAGAGCACTGGATAGCGCAAGCCTGGGACCAACATTAAAGGGAACTGCTAAAAGAAAAATAGCGTTAGAAAGACTCGAACGCCTCGATAGTAATGAAGTTGCAAGCATTCAAACGTTGGGTCCGCTGACGGCAAAAATTTTATGGGAGGCAACAATCTTAAAAAAAATAATGAGAGAGGTTCCAACTCGGCCTAAAGAAAAGCCCGGCGAAATAGAAAAAAAAGCATTAGAAATAATTTCTTCAAACAAGGAACTTCGAGCTAAAATAATATCTATAGGCATTCCAATCCTGCTGCCAAATGGAAAGATACTAACAGGACCAAACATCATGGTTCCAGCTACAAAAAAAAAATATGCAACGATAAAAGAAATTGAAAAATGGGCAAACGTAGGCTGGGTAGACCTAAGATCAAGAAACTGGAAGAAATGGCTCACCTGGCTAACAAAATATTCAGAAGCACAGGGTGGCGGAAAGCCAATGGAGTTTAAAATTGGAGACGTTTGCGGTTGGGTTTTCGCTCACGAACTTGGTGGTTTGAGGATAAAAAGATGACAATAGAAAAATTTGAAATACTCAAGGAAAAAACGGCCCATACTAATCAGCTAGATCCAAAAATGGCCTCGACAAAGATTTGGGCTTCAACAAACTGGGAACAGCTCAAAAAAAGTGAAACGGAAGAAATACTTTTTCCTTTTTTAAATTTCCAATTTGAGCGAGCAAAAAAAACCATGCCAGCGGTATACAAACCTTACTCTGAAAGAAAAATTAAACTTACAGAATTTAACGACCTAGAAAAAATCCCCGCTCTAGTGAAAGACACTACCAACAATTTATTAGGATTAAGAGAAAAAATTGAGAGAAATCCATATATTATGCAACCAGCCGACATCTCAACTGGATTAACTATTTACAAATCGGGTGGAACTAGAGGTGTTGCAACCCCAACATTCATTACTGAGTGGGATGAAAAGGTAGAAGCTCAGGGCCTAAAAAAATGTTTTGAGTATATGGGCATTAGCCAGAAGGACACTGTCTTGAACATGTACAATCCCACGCATAAGGGTGGGCAGTGTATTCGAAATGCTATGTTGATGATAGGATTACGAATAATACCACGAAGGACTACAGATACAGCTAAAGAGATAGTAGACACCATAGATGACTATGGAATAACCGTCTTGGCATCGGTGCAGGGCCCCTTAAACGAAGGGGATAAAACCAAAAAAGGAGGGGGGGTTGATTTTCTATCACTTATAGAAGTTGGCCAAGATATTCTCGAAGATAAACTACAAACACTATTTATTACGGGCTACACACTAATTCCAGAACTCGTTTCTTGGGCCGAAACACACGAAAAAAAGTTAGCGACAGTGTTAGGCTCCACGGAAGCAATCCCTCAATCAACAAGCACCATTCCAGGCGGAATATGCAAATACAATAATCAGCATTTAATCAACGGCACACACTATGTTGAAATATTAAAACAAGAGTCTAAACAGCTAGTACCCGTTAAACGAGGAGAAATAGGAATTTTGGCTTACACGACGATCGCACGCGAAGGCACCATCTACATCCGCTACGCACCGGGAGACTCGGCCAAACTGGTGGCCAATGGCGGCGAGTGCGACTGCGGAATAAAAACGCCAATAATTTCGGATATTCGGAGAATCGATATTCCTGAAGACACCATAGCGGCGGGTTGCTGTATCGGCTAGGTGAGCTTATGAATTTTGCTATGGAATTCAAAAACTACGTCGGAGGAAAAGACATACTGTTTTCCGGGAAAAATTTTGTTGTAGAAAGTGAGTTTTACCCGGATTACAGGATTAATGCGCCAGAGTCCTGCTTGTTCGACATAAAAACCGCAATATCCAAAGCAAAAAACGCGGTTTTGGAATGTAGAAAAATACCTTTTGACGAGCGCGTAAAAATTCTGAAGCGCGCTTCCGAAAAGTTTTCCTTCAAAAAAGACGAGCTCGAATACATAGTCAAAAACACGGGAATGCCTATTTCAGTAGTTCAAGAGTTGGGATTAGAAATCAAGCAAATGAACCAGGTCATACCTGCACTAATAGAAAAAAGAATCGGCACCAAGCACGGAAAATTCGGGCACGATATTTCCAAAGAACCGCAGTTATACGCTTTTTTCGAGCCGGTAAACGGCATAGTTTACGGGGTAACGCCGGGAAACGACATTCGGGTTACGGCATTCATAGCTAGCTGGCTTGTTTCTCTTGGGCTTCCCGGAATCATAAAATGCTCTAAGAACGACCTGGTAACAGCACAAAAAAGCGTCAGGGCAATCGTTGAGGCAGGGTATCCCGCGGGAGCGCTAAGTGTTTTATGTTGGGATACTGGAAAACAAGAAAACTCAAAACTCAATTTCGAACTTGCAGACGCGGCAAAAGTAATTTGGGCGTACGGAGATGACAAAACAGTCGACACGCTGCTGCGTTTTGAAGAAAAAGAAAACGGCCACGTCATAGACCATTTTTCAGATAAAATAGTCTTGAGACACGCAACCGGACGTGCTGCAGGCATCTGCGATAAAGAAATAGAGCCGAAGCAAATCGCGGAAATGATAGTCGAATCGTCACTACGCTGGCCCATAGGTTGCAATTCGCTCAAAATGCTTTTTGACGCCTCCAAAGAAAGCAAAGAATTAGGGCATCTGTTGAAAGAAAAATTCGAAGAAATTGGAAAGCACACGGGCGACCCCATGAATACGAAAACTAAGGTCGGCTTTACTTCACCAAAACTCTTAAACCACGTTTGGGGAAGGATAGGGGATTTGAAAAAATTAGGCTTGATAGAAGTCAAAACAGGGGAAAAGAAAAGCGAAACCCAAGCTACGCCGATGCTTCTAGAAACAAAAGACAAAAACTCTGAATTCTTGAACACAGAATTTTCCACGTACATTCTAACCATGAAAAAATGCAACTCGTTTGAAGAAGCATTGGTTGAAGCCAACGAGAGCGCCGGACCTCTGAAAAGGTTGGCAGTAAGCATCTTCTCCCACGACGGGGAAAAAGTCTTGAAAAGTTATACTCACGCGCACCACGTTAGGAGAATGAGGCACACTACTGAAGTAGACTTGCTCTTCCACGAGGGAAACGACTACTTCCACAAGTTGATGCAGCCGCAAATACACCGCTGCTCTTGAGGAGAGTATTTAAAACGAGTTAGTAATTGATTTGGTGAGAAAAAAAATGCTGAAGCACTTTTATGTAACCCTTCTAGACTTGCCCGAGGCGTTGCCTTTCTCTTTCACGCCTTCAAGCAAATTTGAAGACATGGACAAAGACGCCAAGATGGAAGCGGAAGCAGACCAAAAACTAATGAAATTCGTTGCCCAAATGGTCAAAAAGTTCGGGGAAGATTGCGCGTTCATTGGCGACGACATAATCGGCGAAAAGTTTTACAAGCGATTTCTATTCGAAAAAAATGGGTTTCTCGAGGTCATGACTGGAGTTCCGGCAGTCATAAGCGCGCATTTTACGACTAAAGCCAGGGCTGAAAAGTTTGCCAAAGCTCTCAAGGAAACGATCCGAAAACAGTTGACTAACGAAAAAGCGAAAACTATTCTCTTAAGTGCGGTAGAGGTTAGTGAGGACGAGACGAGCCGGTTGAGCTTCGAAAAGTGGGAGAAACTCAGAAGCATACGTGAAAGTGCGGGGCACCGATAAAAAAATGCTATCTAGTTTTTTCAAACGACTGTTGATGGGACGGCAACTGGAATTTGCCGAGGGAGACATCGAGATCCTCGAAACTAAATTCAGCATGCACTCCTTAAGCCATTACTTTTACTGGCGCGAATTCGAAAAACAAAAGCATGGAAACGGCGGGCTTACAGACATTTACGAAGTAGGAAAGCAAACGGGAAAGGAAGTAGCCAAAAACTACAAAGAAAAATTCAAGCTAGAAGGCTTGGAGTCCGCCAATTTTTGGAAAAACATTATCGAGCTAAGCGGCCTTGCCAAAATAAAAGTGATAGACCCGAAAGAAGGCGGGAAAGTACTAATCCAACTTGAGTCTTCTTTTGCAAAACACTATTCCGCCAAGAAACAAAAAAGCCCGGAAAACGTAGACGAATACCTCACAGGAATGCTTACGGGCGTTTTCGAGGAAATGTACGGAAAAGAATTGAATGGAGAAGAAACTAAGTGCAGTACAACAGGAAGCGCATTCTGCGAGATAATAATCAAGCCTAAGAAGTAGCTATTCAAAAAAATGCGGGAGGCGAGAAAGGGAGAATCAGGAACCCCAAGGAGACGCCCCTTTCTTTTCAAAAGATGTTGCAACCCTCTCGTTGCAAGTTGACCTCCCGCATTAAAACTACCACATCTGGAGAAAAGAAAAAAGCATTTCAGACGCCGCGAAGGCGCGGGCATGGGAAGTTGGCGGAGAAAGCGTTTGGGTAAACGACGTTGAAATTGCATATATTGACGAGAAAAACATCAAGCGCGCGGTAGAAGCGGTGCTGGGAGGAACAACCTATTCGCAGTGGGATAACTATACGCAAGTTGACGCGCTGTGGCCAGAACCGCCCCACAAGCGTTTTACTGACAATATAGATCCTAAAATTGTGCGCGTATTGGAATACTATGGCGAGCGCCCAGACATGATGCTACACTTAAAGTTTTTGATTGACGCTACCAAAACCACGAAAAGCGGGCCTGAAGGAATGTTTGGAGAGTGGGGGGCACTAAAAGAAGGGCCGGAATTTGAAGGTGGAGCATACGTTTTGATTCCCGCCGCCAAGGTGGGAGATGCTGCGAGGTTTTACGGCGTGTCAATAGTTCCAAGCGACCGCGAACCGTTGCCGCCAGTCCCGTTACCGAACACGACCAAAACCGCGGCTTCGACAGCAGTGCCCACCTCAACACCTACGCCAACACCCGAAAAAGTTTCAATTGAAAATTTGGACACTGCAAAAAATTCCAGCGCGGACAACGACACGATTGTCGAGAAAGTTTCGGCTCAAAAAATCGAAGTGATTCTCTCGTTTGCTGGTGGTGAAAGGAAAGCAACCGTTTCAAACGAAAACGGGGAAATAAACCTAGAAGCGCAGGGAGTGAGCGCGAAAGTGGATTTTAACTCGGGCTTTAGCCTCGACCAAAATGGCATTATGCTCAAAGGACAACCCGTGAAACTTTTACCAGACAAGGCACTTGCAACGGCCTCGGCGTTTCAGCATTCAACAATAGTGCGTGCGGTTTTCCGCAAAACTTGCTTTTGAACAACGCAACCGCAATTGTAGAATGGAATGACGAGCATGTTGCCGCAGCCGCTTCGGTGGCCTCCAAAGCCATTCTCGCGTCGTTCTGCTTGAAGGGATTGGAAGAAAACAAGCGAACGGAATTCGCAAGGAAAACCGCTTTGTGGTTGGTGCAAGAATACGGCGGCGATTTTGCAGTTCTTGACGTCAAAAATGCATATTCAACAAACAACACCCCTTTCGCAGCCAACGTTTCTTTCGCCGCGCCAAGCGAGTTTTCCTATGGCGTTTTCGCGGACGGCCAGCACTTGTTTTCACAAAATTCTTCCTTGCCAAACGCCTCTTTCGTGTTGACTTTGCCTTTCGGAATACACAATTTGACTGTCGTGGTTAACGACGATTTTGCAAGGCAAGAACTCGATTATGCAAACAACTCGAAAACTATCGTATTCAAAACGGCTCCGTCGCAAGCCGACTTGCGCGTAGACTCGATTGAACTGGCTAAAAGCAGCAGCCAAAACGCAAGCGGAAGCGGCGGCTCTGGAGGAAACTTTACCCTAATCAACGCGAGCATAGTAAACTCAAGCCAAATAAATGCTACGACATTCCAGCGTCTTAACGTGAACGTCTACAACAACGGGGGCAACACGAGCAGCGCAAAGCTTTTCGTCCGGATAGGCGGCAATTCCACGAGCAACCAAACGGTTCTGCTTTACCCAGGACAGAAAAAGACCGTCGGGTTTTTCGTTCGGCTTACGCCAGGAGCAAATCAAGTCGAAGCTTGGTTGGAAAATCAAGGCGATTTCAATTACACGGACAACTCTTTGAATGAAACGGTTTACTACTGCAATAAACCGGGCAAAACGCTCGTGGTGGAAGATTCGGACGTAGAGTTTGCGGAGGAATCTAGTTCGGCAAGATTGTTGGAATTGCAATTGCGAAAGCAGGCTTATTGCGTGGATTATTGGAGCGAACAAACTCAAGGGCAGGTTTACTCAAACAATTTAACCAACTACAGGCTGGTTGTTTGGAGTGCCGGAAACAACAACGGCGTTGTTTTAAACGAAGGAGATTTCAACGCGTTGTCAAACTATTCTGGACCGATTTTGTTGGAAGGAGCGGATGTCGGCTTCGACCACCAGAACGATTCCGTGCTTGATTTCTTCGGGGTCGGGTTCAAAGGCGATTTGGACTTGAACGGTACCATCACGCCTCTGACTCTGTTAAACCATCCAATCCTTTACGGAATAGAAAACATCGAAATAAACGGCTCAAAAAGCCGCTATCCGGACAAACTGGCGCTCACAAATGCGCAGGGGATTGCAAAATGGCCCGACGGCAATTATTCAATCGTGGCTCGCGCAAACGCACCCAAAAAAATCTATTTTGCGTTCGCCATAAGCGCAGTTCAAAACGAATCTGCACGAGCCAATCTGCTGGGCAACGCCATAGCCTGGTTGCAGAACCAATAGCGTTTATAACCCAGTTATACGCTTATTTTATCGTTATGAAAACTCTTTTTCCCTGCGAGGAAATCGTTCGCAAATACTTGCCTGCAATGCGCGCGAGCATAGCTAAAAAGCTATACCGCAAGGGCTTGAAGCAAGAGCGGATAGCTAGAGAGCTGGGGCTCACGCAAGCGGCAGTAAGCAAATACTTGTCTAATGCGTATGGCAAGGAAATTCGCAAGGTCGAAGACAATGCTGTTCTCGATAAAGCTTGCGAGGAGATAGCCGACAAGGTTTCCAAAGGGCGTTGGACCAGCAAGCACGTCACCAACGCCATTTGCTCCACTTGCACTCAGTTCAATTACGAGCTGTTGTCTTGCAATTTGCTCGACGGCTTCGAGAAAGCCAAGGCAGTCAGCCCAGTTCGCGTTTAAAGGTGTCTCGCAATGTCCGTTTTGAAAGTCAGGAATCTGCACGCTAGCGTTGACGGAAAGCAAATCCTCAATGGCGTTACGCTTACCGCCAAGACGGGCGAAATCCATTCCATAATGGGTCCAAACGGCAGTGGAAAAAGCACGCTTTCTCTCGTAATCGCTGGGCACCCTAAATACAACGTCACTAAAGGCGAAGTTTTGCTTGACGGGGAAAGCGTATTGCAAATGACGCCAGACGAACGCGCCCGCAAAGGCCTTTTTCTCGCGTTCCAACACCCCGTCGAAATTCCCGGCTTGAGCATAAGCAAGTTTTTGTTCAACGCTTACGCTTCGCTGCATAAAAACAACGGCTCTAGCGCCGCAAAAAACTTTCCGGCATTGCTCAAGAAAAACCTTGAAGGCGTGGGTTTGGGTGAAGATTTTTCGAAACGGGCGTTGAACGCCGGGTTCTCGGGCGGGGAGAAAAAGCGCAACGAAGTTTTGCAGCTTAAAATGCTAAAGCCGCGAATCGCCTTCTTGGACGAAATTGACTCGGGCTTGGACATAGACGCGTTGAAAACCGTCGCTAAGGCGGTCAAAAGCCAGGCTGGAGAAACGGGCATGGTCGTAATCACGCACTACCAGCGAATTCTCAAGCACTTGAACCCCGATTTCGTGCACGTCATGGTTGACGGGCGGATTGTAAAAAGCGGGGGGCGCGAGCTTGCAGCGGAATTGGAAGAAAAAGGCTATGCGCAATGCCTCAAGGAAATGGGCGTAGAGTTTCAAAGAATGGTGGCAGAAAATGAATGAAGCGATTGCCGACGTAAACCGTTCTAAATACGATTTCCGCACTACCGAAAAGCTTGCCGTGAAATTTGAAGAAGGGTTAAGCGAAAAAACCGTTCGCGAGATTTCAGATTACAAGAAAGAGCCGGCGTGGATGCTGGAATTGCGGTTGAAGGCGTTCAAAGAGTTCCTGCGTAGGCCTACGCCGGCTTGGGGTGCAGACTTGAGTGGGATAAACTTTGATGAAATAGCGTACTACGCTAAACCCGAAATCCAAAACAAAGCGAGAAACTGGAATGAAGTTCCCAAGGAAATCAAGGAAACGTTCGAAAAACTGGGAGTGCCGGAAGCAGAAAGGAAATACCTTGCGGGAAGCATCGCGCAGTTCAAAAGCGAAGGGGTTTATTACAATTTGAAAAAGCAATGGGAAGAAAATGGCGTTATTTTCACGGACATGGACACTGCCTTGAAGCAACACCCGGAAATCGTGAGAAAACACTTCATGCGGGCGGTTCCTTTTTCAGACAACAAGCTCGCCGCACTGCACTACGCGGTATGGAGCGGGGGGACGTTCTTGTACGTGCCCAACGGCGTAAAAGTGGATTTGCCGCTGCAAAACTATTTCAGAATGAACTCCGGAAAAGAAGGAATGTTCGAGCACACCATGATAATCGTAGGCGACGGGGCGAAAGCGCACTACATTGAAGGTTGCAGCGCACCGCGTTACGAGGAAGCGTCGGTGCACAGCGCGGTAATAGAGATTTTCGTAGGGGAAAACGCAGACGCTGCGTATTCGAGCGTGCAAAACTGGAGCAAAAACGTTTACAACATGAACACCAAACGCGCTATCGTGGAAAAAAACGCGAAAATGCAGTGGATCGACGGCAGCTTAGGAAGCAAAGTGACCATGCTTTATCCCATGAGCATTTTGAAAGGCGAAGGCGCGAGCACGAGCAACTACAACATGACTTTCTCGAGCGAAGGAAGTTGGAAAGACACGGGCGCAAAGGTGGTTCACGCCGCGCCCTACACTACCAGCAAGGTAGTCGCGAAGAGCATAAGCATGAACGGCGGGGTTGCGGCGTACAGGGGGTTGCTTAGAATAAACCCCGGAGCTAAATACTCGAAAAGCCATGTTCAATGCGACGCGCTTATTCTCGACAACATTTCGCGAACCGACACTTACCCGCACAACGAAATCTACGAAACGACGGCTTCGTTCGGGCACGAGGCAAGCGTGGGAAAAATAAGCGAAGACCAGGTTTTTTATCTAATGAACCGCGGGCTTAAAGAAAGCGAGGCGAAAAGCATGATCGTGCTTGGATTTTTGGATGAAGTTCTCAAGGAAATTCCTTTCGAGTACGCGGTGGAGTTCAACCGGCTTGTGAAGCTGGAATTCAGCAAAATGGGCGCGGTGGGTTGAATGCAAGAATGGCTTGCGGCGACAAGAAAACAAGGCGCGGAAAGCTACGCGAGGCAAACGTGGCCGCCTGAAGCCGATTCGCCTACAGAAAAAAACTATACGAAAAACGAAGACTTCAAACCCGAAAACTACGGCAAAGGAAACGCGGGAGTAAAACTCAAGACAACGGGCGACGTTGTTGCAGTAGAACTAGGCAGCGGGAAAAAAGAGTCAGAGTTGTTCAAAAGCAAGTTCGGCAAAATAATTTCCTCGGCCGAGCACAAGATGCTAGCGCTCAAAAACGCGCTGTTGAATTCGGCGTTTTTAGTGCGCGTTCCTGAAAACGGCACGGGCGAAATAGAAATAGCCTGCAGTTCGAAAGGCGCGGCGGGAGTCCACGGCGTAATAATAGCGGGGAAAAACTCTTACGCGCGCGTTTACCAGAAACAAGAAGGGCGAAAGGCGTTGGTTGCTGAAGCGACCGAGGTTTTCTGCGAAGAAGGCGCTTCGCTCGAGTTCGATTACGTGCAAAAGGCAAGCTTGGATTCTGCTCTTTTCACCGCCAAACGCGCGGTTCTCGAGAAAAACGCGAAACTCGTCTGGAATAGCGGAATATTCGGAGGCAAAACGGCCATTGCTACGATAGATTCGAAACTCGCAGGGGAAGGCTCGAACGCGGAAAACTACAACGCTTATTTCGGAAGGGAAAACCAATCGTACGACATTTCCACCAACTCGTTTCATTTGACCCCAAACACTAAAGGAAACCTGTTGAGCAAAGGAGTTCTAACTGGTGAAGCGAAAAGCACTTACCGCGGTTTGATTCACATAGCCAAAAACGCGCGAAACACGAACTGTTTTCTCAACGGCCACGCTTTGCTATTGAGCGACAAGGCGAAAGCCAACAGCGTGCCCAGCCTCGAAATCTTTACCAACGACGTGCAAAGCAGGCACGGCGCCACGGTGGAACAAATCGACGCGGAAAAGATTTTCTACCTAGAAACGCGCGGTTTTAACAAGCAAAAAGCAGTACAAACTATAGTCGAAGGCTTCGTGGGGGAAGCGCTTCAAAAGACGACGGGCCTCGCGTTGAAAGAAGAACAAGAGGCGCTTTCGGAGCTGGTGCGAAATGCTTGACCCCGAGAAAGTGCGAAGGGATTTCCCGTTCCTCAAGAAAAAAAACAGGAAGGGAAAGCCGCTCGCGTATTTGGACAACGCCGCGACGACCCAAAAGCCGGCCCAAGTTTTGAACGCTATTGAAGAGTATTACGAACGCCATAATGCGAACCCGCACCGCGGCATTTACGAGCTTAGCGAAAATGCGACCGAAGAGTACGAAAGCGCCAGGAAAGCCGCGGCGGAATTCATCGGAGCCGACGCCGGCGAAATAATCTTCGTGCGCAACGCGACCGAGGGCATGAATTTAATCAACGCTTCTTTCGCCGAAAGCACGCTCAAGAAAGGCGACCGGGTTTTGATAACGGCAATGGAGCACCACGCCAACATAGTTCCTTGGCTCTTGCTCAAGCAAAAACGCGGGACGGGATTGGATTACATTGAAATCTCTCCCGACGGCAAGCTCGAAGAAAATTGGGAGCGGAGAATAACGAAAAAAACGAAAATCGTGAGCGTAACCCACGCATCCAACGTACTCGGCACGGTAAACGACGTTCGCGAAATTTGCAAAACCGCGAGAGACGAAGGGTGCACGACGGTAATCGACGGCGCTCAAGCGGTTCCGCACTTGAAGGTAGATGTAAAGAAAATAGGCTGCGATTTCTACGTTTTTTCGGGGCACAAGATGCTCGCGCCCATGGGCATAGGCGTCGTTTACGGGCGGAGGGAATTGCTTGAAACCATGCCCCCGTTTTTGGGCGGCGGAGACATGATTCGCAGGGTGGAAAGGCAAAAGGCAGAATGGAACGAAGTGCCTTGGAAGTTCGAAGCCGGAACTCCGAACGTCGAAGGCGCGGTAGGCCTGAAGGCCGCGATGGCTTACCTCCAGAAGCTGGGTTTGGAAAGCGTGAAGAAACACGAGGAAAAACTCACCGAAAAAACGCTTTCCACGCTAGAAAGGTTCAAACGCGTGCGCATTCTGGGTCCGGCGAACGCAAAGAGAAAGGTCGGAGCTGTTGCTTTCACCCATGACAAAATCCACCCGCACGACATTGCAAGCGTCATGAACGAACACGGAATAGCCATACGCTCCGGCCACCATTGCGCAATGCCGTTACACCAAACGCTAGGCGTAGCCGCAAGCAGCCGCGCGAGCTTTTACGCTTACAACACGCCTGGCGAAGTCGAACGTTTCGAGGAAGCTTTGAAGAACGCGGAAAGGATTTTCGGAGTGCGCTGAGAGCATGGAAATGTATTCGGAAGCGGTGTTGCGTTATTACGAAAAGCCGCCCAACAAGAGCAAGATGCACGACGCCGACACGCAAGGCCATTTGGACAACCCGTTGTGCGGAGACGAAGTCACGGTTTATTTGAAAATCAAGAACGGGGTTGTGGAAAAGGCGTCTTTCGACGGGCAAGGCTGCGCCGTAAGCCAAGCCTCCGCATCAATGCTTTTGGAGTCTCTGGAAGGCAAGAAGCTTTCGGAAGTGAAAAAGACAGGCGAAAAGGCCGTTTTGAAAATGCTGGGGGGGAAAATCTCGCCTGCCAGGCTCAAGTGCGCTTTCCTCGGCTTGAAAGCGTTGAAAAACGCGGTTAAAGAAAAGGCTTAGAACGGAATGTCGAAAAACACGTGCTTCAACCCGTGTTTTTCTGTTTGGTTCAAGGCAAAAATCGACTTCTCCCGCAAAACGCGTTGAAGGGCGGAATACGCTTCGTTATAACGCCGGGAACCGTGGAACGCGGCGTGTGGCTCGAAAGCCTTAAGCGCGCGGGCGTGCTTTGCGCTAATCTCCCGCGTCAACACTGGAATTACTGGAATTCGGCGTTCTTCAAAAAAAGTTTTCAAGAGATGCAATGTCGAACCCTCTTGGGCGGCGAGCAACTCTTCGGCCGTCGCGGAAACGCCCACTTTCTCGGGCTTTTCCTTAAACACGCGGTTCAAACGAACGATGACCGCTTTTTTTTCTGTTGGAAGCAACCTGCGAGAAAGAACCGGCAATTCAATCTTCTCAAACATTAACTTCACCGGACACACCAAACCATAAAGCGGGGTACGAGAGTTGCACTCGTCTATTCCGATTGCTGCCTTACCCCTTTCTTTTCTCAAAAGAAAGGTGTGGTTGTACCGCGCCAAAGAAAAATTATTGTTTCTTTTTGCCGCACCGGGCTTTTTCTTTTCTAAAGAAAAAGCCAGGCCTGCAGTCGGACGCATAGCTGCTCTGCCAACCCCGCGCGTAGTAAAAAATCGTTGGCGAAAGAATTTAACTCTTGTTTTTGCGTTTGCGGACGAAGCTGGCCTTGTCGAAAATGAATTCCCCGACTTCGGCAAACTCTTCCAGCCCGCCGGCGAGTTTTTTCCGCAAGAAAACGAAAACGTACGCGCCGCCAAACACTGCTCCCAAAAGATGGACAAACAAGTCTGTTGGAGTTTCGCGCTCGCGCGTTATTCCGGAAGTGGTCTGCAATAGTGTGTTTTCAACTCCTCCGAGCGTCTTGCGCACGGCCATCGCCTCGTAGGTCTTGTTCTGGGCCAAAAGCGATTCGACATTCTGCTGCAGTTGTGCCTTCTCCTGCGAAAGCTTTTGCAATTGGTAATCGTTGTAAAGGGAGACTAGCTGGGGGGAAACGCTCAACAGCAGGAACGTCGCCAAAAGCAGCGCCAGCCCTTTCTTTGGGCGCAACGCCGTCGCGGCGACCATCAGGCCGGAAACGCCCGTGCTCGCGCCGACCAAAACTACCAGCGGGTTCAGCGCGGTAAAAACCACTGAAGAAAGAATTCCAGCAAGGAGGAAGACGGCGACGACGTGCACAAACCCTGCCGCGGTTTCGAACAACAGCCCGAAGAAAACGAGCGGAAGCAAATTCGCCACCAAATGCTGTAACCCCACGTGCGTGAACAAGTGGGTGAAGTAGTTTTGCAGCGAAGCGTCCGCCCCGAAAGAAAGGCCGTCGATGGCTTCGTCTGGAAGGTAGAACGTGCCGTTGGAAAGCAGGTAGTACGGAAATACGACCGCAAAAACCAAAAGCAGGGTCGCAGCAAACTTCATTCAACGATTAAGGAAGGCGGCAATTAAAGCTGCCGCTAAAACCATTGAAAAGAACTGGTCAAAAAAAGAGAAGAAGGCCAGCAGCAATGCCGGCAGTCGACCAGTTCAACCCACCTTCACAGAATCCGCATACTACAAACGCACCCGCCCAATAAAAGCATTGCGGGTTTTTAAGTCCCCGGCGGAGTGGCTAACGCCGTCACAATCACTAACCAGCAACAGCTGGGGGCTGGTGCCTTCGCTACCTCGTGAAAGCTCGGGTTTGAGCCCTAGCAATTAAGCGGGCCTGAGGGGATTTGAACCCCTGACTCCTCGGTGGCTCCCCGCTTCTAAGGGTTCAACACTAAAAACCCGGAAGATTAAGAGCCGAGTGCTCTGCCAAACTGAGCTACAGGCCCACCCTGCCTTCGCCAACTAGCGAAAGCGGCTTGCTTTCGCCATCGCTACTAGGCAAGAATTAATTTGGTTGCGCGTGCCTTATAAAATTGTTTTCTGGTGGTAAAAAACGAACGTTACCGTCCTCCGCTTGGGGCACAGGAAGGAAAGAGACAAGCGCATTACGACCCACTGCGCGCTCGTAGCGCGCGCGTTCGGCGCCAGGAAAATCGTTTTGAGCGGCGAAAAAGACGAAACCGTGCTCAAAAGCGTGCGCGACGCGGTTGAAAGGTGGGGCGGGCCGTTCGAAATAGAATACCGCGAAGACTGGAAGAAAACCATAAGCAATTTCAAGGGACTGAAGGCGCACTTGACCATGTACGGAACTAAAGCGGACGCGAAAGCCCTTAAGAAGACTAAAAACCTGCTCGTCGTGATAGGCGCGGAAAAAGTTCCAGCCGAAGTTTACAAGCTTTGCGACTTCAACATCGCGATAGGCAGCCAACCGCACTCTGAAGTCGCCGCGCTTGCAGTGTTTTTACTGAAAATACTAGGCGAAAAAAAACTTTGGGAAAAAAGAAAGAACGCGAAAATGAAAATAATCCCGCAAAAAAATTCGAAGAAAGTAGTAACGAAACTATAAAAGCTTTCACTGCGAATAGAATTGCATGCCTTCACGGAAGAACAGGGGGGTTGGCGAGGGGGTAAAACGCATTACTCCGTTCGTCAAAGACGTTGTTGGCATGAAAGGGCTCAAGGTAGTAGAAAGCATCGGCGACGGCGCGACCGACGAGCAAATCGAAGACAAGACTAAGTTCAAAATGGCTGAAATTCGCGCTTTGCTCAACCAGCTTCACGAGCACGGCATCGTGGAATACAACCGCGAGAAGAACCTGCAAACGGGCTGGTTTACCTATACTTGGCGCGTGAACACCGACCGCGCATTCAAAAACTTCATCACCCTCAAAAAACGCGAGTACGCGGACTTGCGCCAACGCATTTCCGCGGAAGAAAACACGATGTTCTACAGCTGCAGCAAAGACTGCAGGAAAATGGCTTTCGACACTGCGATGGAAAACCAGTTCAAGTGCCCAAAGTGCAGTGGAAAAATGAATGCGGTCGACAACGGCAAGATTTTGGGCGACTACAGGAAAAGGCTGGAACTGGCCGAAACGGTTTTAATGAAACTCGGCGAAACCCCGCCGGAACAATATTCTTAAAACCCTCGGCGGGCATTAGTTGTTGTCCTGGCTTAGTAGCGGGGTAACAAGAAATTCTTTTCTTAAGGGATTTTTTGCCTCAAGGGTAGCCAGGAGTGCCCGCTGGGCTCATAACCCGGAGATCGGAGGTCCAAAACGCCGAAAGGCATGGAAATCCTCCCCCCGCTATCTCTTTTTCTAGCATTGTAAAAGCTACTCTAAAATAAGTTTAAACCGGCGTTGCGCAACAAAACACCGCGTTAACACTAAAAAAGGCGGGGAAACAAAAAAAAACGAGCACGGGTTACTTGCTCAACGGCCGGCGGTAGCGGTAGGAGTAAGGCAGGGGCTTTTGCGGCTCGGCCGGCTCCGGCTCTTCGGCCTCCTTGATTGCGTTGGGAGAAATTATTATGATTTTCTCAACCGCCTTGACCGACTTGTACATTATGGTTTTTTCGCGGAAAACGCGCTTTGCTTCCTCTTTGCTGGCCGCGCGGATTGGCTCGAGAGTCAAGCGCACTACCTCGCCTTTTTGCAAATCTATAATCACGTCGTAAACCCGGCCGACCATTTGAGCGGTGTCGGTGTAAACGTCCATTCCCATCAACTGCGAAACTCTTACGGTCATGAAAAATCAACTCCCCTCAAACGCCTCTTTTTGAACGTGCGCGCTCGGTGAAGAGTATTATTCTGCGAGTAATTTAAAAACGTATGCAGGGGGAAGCCAAAGCCCGCATTTCAGGACGCTCAAGCCACCCTAACTTCAAGCGTGCGCTTGACTTCGTTGAGTATGTGCGCGTAATCGCGGTAGTGAGAAATCGCGAAAACCGCGATTTTGTAGTTTCCCGGCTGGCTTTTGGGCGTGGAATGCACGGGAATCTTGAGAAAGCGAGTTTCACCCGGCTTCAGCTCGCCCAAGCGCGACTCGTGCTGCTGTTGCAGGCCAATAGTGTCGAACCCGATTGCCTTCGAACAGACGGTTACGATTGAAGTCAAAAGCGGCCGGTCGGAGTTGTTGCGCACGCACACCTCCAAGTCAACAGTATCGTTCTTGAATGCTGCAAGGCGGAACGGGTGCAACGAGCACTCCAGCGTATAAAGGAAGGGGGAAACAACTTCCTTCTTCCCGAATAAAGAGTCGAAAAAGCCCATTTAAAAAAACCAAAGCTCTAAACACGAGAGAAATTATTAAGTTAGCGTTTGCCAGCCCAACCGCGCCACCAAGAAGCATAAGCCTCCAAACCAGAAGAAAAAACGGAAGACAGGCGCAAAGGCCGCGTCTTACCCTGTTTTTCCACCAAACCCGCCCGCTCGAGCGCCAAAACCACTAGGAAAAGCGTGCTTTTCGGCGTCCCCAGTTTCTCCTGCAGTTGTTTGAACGTCAGCTCACTCGCCTTGAGTTCGGTCAAAACGTCTGCGGCAACTTGCTTGCGCGCCGTTGAAAAAGAAAAGCAATTGGAAATGAAGTCGAAAATCGTAAACTGGCCCGAGGAAACGGCAGGGGCGTCTTCCTTGCGCACGCGAAAGTAGGCAAAAGCCTGGTTTTTCTGCTTCAAATAGTGTTCCCTTGTTTTGCCCGAACGCAAAGCAAACCCACCCGCAATGCTTTATTAAAAAAAAACAATAATATACCCACCCCCCGAACTTCCACTAAACGCACTTTCGGCGGGCTGGCGTTGGGCAAAAATGATTCTCGACAAAACCATGATTCTCAAGGAAATCACGAAAGGAGAGTTGAAAATAACACCTTTCGAAAGGCAAAATGTTGGAGAGTGTTCTGTGGATTTGACGCTTTCAAACGAATTCCGTGTTTTCAAAAAAAAGAAAAAACACTTGAAAATAACAGAAAAGCCGTTCTTGTGGGAAGAACAAACGAAAAAAATTGTTTTGAAGAGGGGGGAATTGCTTGTTTTGAAGCCGAACGCGCTCGTCCTGGGCTTGACTGGGGAAAAAATCAAAATGCCGCCTTATTTATGCGGTTGGTTGCAGGGAAGGAGTAGGTTGGCTAGAATGGGTTTGTTGGTCCACGTTTCTTCGAGCCTCATACAACCTGGCGTTGAAAACAGGCAAGTTTTGGAAATAGCTAACCTTTCCCCTTCTAAAATAGCGTTGAAACCCGGCTTGAAAATATGCCAAGTAATTTTCGAGCAAATAACTGGAAGGCAAAAACACGCGGGCGTTTTCGCCCGCCAAACAAGAATTTAACCAGGCGAATAGTGGAATGATGGTGTCTGTGGTAGTAAAATGAAAATAACCTCCTTTACAGCCCGCGAAGTCCTGGACTCACGCGGCAATCCGACTGTTGAAGTAGAAATAAACGGCCAAAAAGCGATTGCGCCTTCTGGGGCCAGCACGGGCGCGCACGAGGCGGTGGAATTGCGCGACGGTGGAAGCCGCTACCACGGCAAGGGAACCACAAAAGCAGTTTCGCAAGCCGCGAGCATGCTGAAAAAAGCCGAGGAACGAGTTTTTGAAACCCAAGCGTCATACGATTCGTTCCTCCTTAAACAAGATTCGACCAAAAACAAACGCCGGTTGGGGGCAAACACTCTGGTCGCGTGCAGCACTGCCTTTTTCAAGGCACTCGCGTTTCAACGGCACACCCCCACGTGGGCGTTTTTCAAAAAACCGCGGAAAATTCCCGTTCCCATCGCCAACGTGATAAACGGCGGAGCGCACGCCCAGAACGGGCTTTCAATCCAAGAATTCATGATAATTCCCGAAGGCCTCAAGACCACGAGCGGCCGCGTCAGGGCGGTTTCAGAAATCTACCACCAACTCAAGACCGACTTGCAAAAACACGGCTTGGGTGTGGGAGTGGGTGACGAGGGCGGCTTTGCACCCCCCCTGCGCAGCACCCACGACGCGCTGGATTTTATTGCAAAAGCAGTTCGCGAGTGCGGCTATGAAAAGCAGGTTTCGCTTGGTTTGGACTGCGCAGCCACGCAATTCTACAAGGACAACCACTACTACCTCGACGGGGCGAAGCACCATGCCGACGCTCTAGCAGACCACTACGTGCGTTTGCAGAAAACCTTTCGCATAGCGTATTTCGAAGACCCGTTCTACGAAGAAGACTTCAATTCCTTCGCCGCTTTTACGAAGAAAATTCGTGGAACTGCATTGGTGGTGGGGGACGATTTGACTGTAACCAACACCAAGCGCATTAAAGTTGCGATAGAAAAAAAAGCCTGTTCCGGCGTCATCCTCAAGCCCAACCAAGCGGGAACCATTACGGAAACGCTCGAGGCGTTCGTTGCCGCGCGGAACGCAAAATGGGCGGTTGTCGTTTCCCACCGCTCTGGAGAAACGGAAGACGCATTCATTGCGGATTTCGCCTGCGCGTTAGAAGCGGATTTCGCGAAAATCGGCGCGCCGTGCAGGGGCGAGCGGACTTCAAAGTACAACCAACTCCTGCGTATAGCCGAACAAGTGGAATAGCCTTTACCTCGCGCGAGCTTGGTTTTTCACCGCGTTCATTTTTTTCTTAATCGCGTCAGCGTCACCCAAGTAATAACGCCGCAAAGGCTTTAGCGAATCGTCCAGTTCGTACACCAACGGCACTCCCGTGGGAATATTCAATTCAGAAATGTCCTCGTCGCTCACGCCGTTGAGGTATTTTACCAAAGCGCGAAGGCTGTTGCCGTGAGCGGAAACCAAAACGCGCTTTCCGTTTTTTATCGCCGGCGCGATTTCCTTCTTCCAGTAAGGCACCACTCGCGCGTAAGTGTCTTTCAAAGACTCGCTTGCGGGAAGCTCGCTTTTAGGAATCGAAGCGAACAAAGAATTCTCGGCTTGCTTCAAACGCTCTCTCTCGCTTAACGCTGGCGGGCGGGCTGAATAATCCCGACGCCAGAGTTTCACCTGCGCTTCGCCGTACTTCGCAGCAGTTTCCGCCTTGTTCAGCCCCTGCAACGCGCCGTAATGCCTTTCGTTCAAACGCCAGGATTTTTCAACCGGAATTCGCAGCCCCATTTCCCTCAAGACGATCTTGGTCGTGTCAACCGCACGCTTGAGGACGCTAGTAAAAGCCACGTCAAAAGCAAAGCCGTTTTTTTTCAAAAGCGCGGCAGCTTCCCGAGCCTCACGCTTTCCCTTGGCGGAAAGCCCGTTGTCCACCCAACCCGTGAACCTGTTTTGTTTGTTCCACTCGCTTTCGCCGTGCCGCAACAAAACGAGCTTGCGCAACGCCATCCATCCTCCCGCTTTTCATTACATCCCGCAGGTTTTATTAAATGCCGTCTGGTAAATTCTATTGCTATGAAACTCTGCCTCAACTGCCACTTCAAATTCGAACGCGGAACGTACTGCCCCCGGTGCAACAGCCACAAGCTCAAGGAACTTGAAGCCAAAGAACCGGCCGAAAAGCCTGACGAAACGCTGCAAGACAAGAAGCCCATGGTTTTCGACAAGAGCGGGCAGCGCGTTTACGGCGACACGAAGCAAGCGTGGAAAAGCTTCCACAACCAAGTGCAAAACGCCTGTCCCAACTGCGGCGGCGTAGAATTTGATTACGACCACCGGCACAAGCAAAAAATCTGCAAGAAGTGCGGCGAAATCCTGTTCATGCCCCGCCGGCCGGCGTAAGCTTTTCCACGGAATTCAAAAGAACGCAAGTTTTTTATACGCCCGCAAACCGAGTTGTAACGGCGAAAGGAAATATGGTTTGGACGGAGCTTGCGGACGTTTTGGACGCGGCGCAAAACGCGGTCTTGATTAGCTTCGGAAGGGTTTTCGACTTTATTTTCGGGTTCCACTGGATTGCCGCCGGAGACTCGCTCGCTTGGACCGCGGCGGGAGTGCTGGTAATAGCACTCTTGTTTCTGTAGCGGGCAGTCGCGCTTTTAATTCCACAACCCATTCCAAGAGTTGCGGGCGTCAGACCACCACGCCCAAAAACGCGCCTATCGCATAGCCGGAAACCGCGGCCAGCATTCCTATTGCAGTCATTTCCAACCCCGTCTTCCACCAACTGCCCACCGTGAGTTTCGCCTTTACCACGCCCGCCGCGAACAAGACAAACGAAGAGAAGACGAGCGCGAAAACCATCGCCCACTTGACTGGAAGAAAGAAAAACCCGACCAGCGGAACGAGAGAACCGATGAACGCCGAAACACCCACGACAACCGCGCTCTTGGAAGGCGAGTTGCCGTCCGGCCTGTCGAGCTTCAACTCCTCGTGCATCATGAAATCCAACCACACTTTCTTGCTCGACGTTATTTTCTTCACGACGGTCTCGAGCAGCTTTCCTCCGAACCCCTTGCGCCTGTAAAGCTCCCGCACTTCTTCCACTTCGGTCGGGCTTCCCGCCTCAATCTCGGCCTTTTCCTTTTCGTACTGGTTCCAGTAAAAATCACGTTCGGCCTTCGTGGAAGTGTAAGCTACCGCAGCCATGGCAAGCGATTCGGCGAAAGTGGCGGCAAGCCCCGCGATTATCACCACGCGCGTTTCAAGCGTTGCAGCCGCGACGCCCAAAACGATTCCCAGCACGTTCACCAAACCATCCTGCCCTCCGAGAATAGAATCGCGCAGCAAACCCCCGCGCCCGAGCTCGTGGTGTTCTTCCTCCAAGTGTTTTTCCAAATCAAACTTGGTTTTTCCCTCCATGATAATCGCACCCCGCTTACGCAACCAACGCTTTTATTACCGATTCAATAATCTTCCGGGTTCTCTCCAATCGCGCGAATGCTGCACGCCAAAACGAACCGGATTCCCAACGCCCTCGCTTTTTCCACAACTTCCGCGCTTTCGGTTCCAGGGTTGAAGTAAACGAGCGAAGCGTTTGCCTTTGCTATTCCGTCCAACACCGAAAGCACCACGCCCGGCGGAAGGTAAACAGAAACCACATCCGGCCTTTCACTCATCTCAGAAATACTGTTGAACGCCTTCAAGCCCTCGATTTGCGCTTCGCGCGGGTTTACTGGAAAAACGCGCCAGCCTTTCTTCAAGTACGCCCTGACTGCCTTGTTCCCGAACTTGCTCCTGTCGTTGGATGCGCCGACTATCGCGACATTCAATTCCCATCACTCCCAATTTCCTTAATGAGAAACACGTTTTTAGCATTATGCAGAAGAATGGCGTCCTCCTTAAACACGTTTTAAAACCTCCCACTCCCTTCATCCTTTTCGGTGGGCGAATAATGGTTCAAAGCGTATCCCGCGCGGTGAAAGAAACACTATCCAACCTGACGTACCTAAGCTTCGCCTTCGAACACCAGCTGGTGAACGAATCCGCGCTTGCGCGTTTCATTCACAAGCGCGTGGAAGAAAAAACCGGAAAGCCAGCCTCCCGCGGTGCGATAATCGCTGCGGTGCGCCGCTTCATGCTCTACTACAAGCCCCGCCAGAAGGACCTCAACCTCATTCGCTTCCTAAAAACCTTCAAAGTGCAAATCCGGACCGGAGTGACGGAATTGAATTTCAAGCGCACGCCCCAAACATCAGAACTAATGCTGGCAGCGCTCAAGAAAACCGCGTGGAACAAAGGCCAGAAACTCTACACCATTCCCCGCTCGCAGGAAATAACTGTTGTCTCAACCAACAACCCTGAAGCCCTAAAAACCCTCCTGTCCAAAATTCCTTCCGACGCCATCCTCAGCAAACACGACGACCGGGCGATAATAACCGTCTCCTACGATCCAACCCTCGGGGAAAAAACATTCGGCGCTTTACACTATCTTACCGACATTTTTGCTTCGCTGGGCATCGCAATACACGTGGTTTTCTCCACTTACTCCGAAAACTCGTTCGTAATCAAAGAAAGAGACGTTCCCGCGGTTTACAAAGCCCTATCTGGCTCGTTGCACGAAATAGACGAGCTTCACGAGTAAAGGCAGCGGTTTAACGCGACAGCCGGGGTGTGGTGTTTTCGCCCGCCCGCCAGTTGTTAGTTCTTATTGGTAAGAACTATCTAGTGTTGTAGGCAGCTTTAGCTTGTTTTTGCAGCATTTGAAGGTTTTTCATTTCCTTTGGGTTTTTGTGTGCGTGTTTTTTTCAAAAGCAACTGCCTGGTTTTCTTTTGGGAAAACAACGTGTAAGCGTGATGTGGGCAGGTTTTTCCATTTTCCGCAAGATTTGCCTGGTTTTTCAAAGGCTTTTTTTGCGGTTTCGGGCTGTCGCCACCATTCTCCGCCATTCTTTCGCCATTTTGAACAAGTAATTGTGAAAGCTTTGCGACAATTCCAGCTTGTACGGGCCTTTTTCGTTCTCCGGGTTCTTCCTGTGCCGCTCTACCAGCCCTGCTTTCAAGAGCCGAGGCACGATCTTGTTGTAGAGAGTTGCTTTACTAACGCCGCTTCGCTCTGCAAAATCTCCCAGCTGCATGTAATCGAGCGTGCCGCCGTTTTCAATCATCAATTCCACGAGCTGCGTTGCGAATTTATGCTGCGTTTCGCGATACTTTTTTGGGAACAAAAAAAGCATCAAATCACTTGCGCTCCATTCTACGCCGAACTCGTCGAAAGGATTGTTTTTCCCTATGATTTCGTGGATTTTAGAATGGTCGGGAAGCCAAAACGCTTCCTCCGAAGGAATGCCTTTTGGAACCACTTTTTCCTTGCGCGATTCATGGTATTTTTTCTGCGCGTCAGTGAATTCGTTTTTTTCTTGCATTCACATCACTGCGGTGTTCAGTTTATTTCCTTCGAGCGTGCCGCATTAAGCACGCACTACCACTATAAAAAAATATCCATTCGGTAAACTGTTTTTTCGTTTTCCCACAAAAAGGCTTTTCTAGAGGGAAAAAAGGCGTTTGGGGGTGGGTTGGTCGGCACTTTTCGTTGTACAATATCCTTTCGGTAAACTCGAGCGTAGTTTGGGGGTTGTTAGCACCGTGATTTAGTTTACTGGTTGGATGTAACGCTGTTTTTCGTAATGCCCCCTGTAACTTCCACTAAAATTAGCACCGAATCAATATGCGCGTTAAAGGAAAACGCCGAGAATCAAACCAAGCAATAGGATGAAAAGGAGTACCGCAATTTCCGTGACATAGTACGCCAAAACCGCTAAAGCAAGGGGAACGAAAATCAAAATGTTCTTGTCCACTTGCGCGAATGCGGCTATTTTCTCGAGGTAAAACCCGTAAATCGTTCCGACGAAAAACAACACCAGGCTGTATGCGGTGAACTTCCGGACGGTTTCCGAAATAGAGTCCAAAAGCTTTTGCACTATGCTCTCGAGCCACCCCATTGAATCCACTTTTCGCTTTTTGTATTTGCGGCATTCCGCTTAATAACTTTCCTAAACGGCCAGTTCGTATAAGTAAGAACTAGCTGTGGCATTTTACTTATTTTTCATCCGTTCCTCGAACTTCCTCATTTTTTTCTCGCTCTTGCAGAACAAAAATTCCCAAACGTCGTCGGCTGAAACGAATTTCTTGTGTTTCGCCTGGAGTTTTCCGGCCAAAACCACGATTTTCCTGAAAGTATTATCGCCCACCCGAATAAGCTTGCTCATTTTATTTTTCCCTCGGTAACAATGTTAACAAAATATATTCAATAAACTTAATTTACCTAGCTTTTTAACCTTTTTTCTTGCTCTTGGCTTCCCCTATTGCGTTGTTTTGTTTTCTTAATTCAAGTTTTCGCCCGTTTTCTTTCGCAATCAGCCTAACTCGCGGCCCTCTTGCCCATTGCCAAGTATTTTGAGCATTTGAAAAACGCGGTTTTCTTGCTTTTTCCCTGAAAATATGCCTATTGCGGCGACCGAGGTTGCAGCTTGCTTCGTTTTCCAAGTGTCTCTTTGTTCTGGGGTTTTTCAAATTTTTGTCTTCAGTATCGAAAAATCACTGGGTTGGCGCATTTTTACTTGTTTTTCAGAGAGTATAGCGCTTGTTTTTCGCCCTTTTTTCCGGTCTTTTTTCAAAAACCTGCCTATGTCTATAGCATTCGGCTCAAAACCAGTCTCCGCGTTGGCCAAGTCCGCACTCCCAAAAACCTTTTCTTTCACCGCTTACGCCGTTTCTGCCTATTTTCGAGCCGTTTTTTATCGAAAACAAAGCCCGGCCAAAACAAAGCAGGCCGATTTTGTTTGCTTTCGTAAAAACCTGCCTAGTTTGGTCTTTTTGCGCGCCTTGTTTTACAAGATTTTCGGCCAAACCTGCCCAGTCGTTTTTTTTGTTTTTGATGAAACAACGAAACAAACTACAAGTAGCGTTTTTCCGTAATTTTAAACGCTAAATGAGTGATTATTGGTAGTTCGGGGGTGGGTTGAAAGCACGCTGCAAAGCATTGTGCGTTATACCGCTGTGGTGGTTTTCCTTGTTTTTTGCGGGGGTTGCTTCAATCAAAATGCCGTTTCCCACACTAGTGCTTTTCATTTTTTTCGAGTTTTATTGCCCGCGCGATGGTTTCAATGCCTTTTCCTTCCACGCTTGTTTTCGCTTTCTCTCCGCCGAGTATTTTCGGGGCGACGTAAACGAGGATTTTGTCTACGGTTTTTTCTTTCAATGCCGAGAAGTTGACGTTTCCGCCTCCTTCTATCAATACCGAGAGTATTCCTTTTCTTCCCAAGCGCGTCATGAGGCGTGCGATTGAGATTTTTTTCATGAAAACCACGCTAATCCCTTTTTTTTTCGAGTGCTTTTGCCTTCGCAGAGTGTTTGTTGGCCGTGGCGACCACCATATGGCGTTGGCGTCTTTCAACGCCTTTGCGTCGAGGGGGATGCGCAGTTTTGAGTCGAGGATTATCCTGAGGGGGTCGAGGCGCTTTCTTTTTCTGCTCGTGAGCCGAGGGTCGTCGTTTAGGATGGTGTTGGCGCCCACGAGTATTGCGTCGACTTGCGTTCTGAGGCGTCTGGCGTGCTCGCGGCTTTGCCTGCAAGTAATCCACTTGCTTTCGCCTTTCGCCGTGGCAATTTTTCCATCGAGCGTTTGGGCGGTTTTGAGGATTACGTACGGCCTTCCGGTTAGGGCGTGGTGCTTGAAGAACTGAATGAGTTTTTCGCCTTCTTGCCTGAGCACTCTGCCTTGCGTTTTGACGCCGGCTTTTTGCAAAACCTCGCGTCCTTTAACTTTCGTCGTGGGGTCGCGGGCGGAGTAAATGACGTTTTTTATTCCCGCGTTGATTATCGCGAGGGTGCAGGGGGTGTTTTGCCGTAGTGCGAGCGGGGCTCGAGGGTCGTGTATAGGGTCGATCCCTTGGCTTTCTTTCCGGCTTTGCGTATGGCTTCGATTTCGGCGTGAGGCCCGCCCGCTTTCTTGTGGAACCCTTCGGAGATTATCCTTCTTTTTTTTTTCACTAAAACCGCGCCTACCGGCGGGTTTGGCGAGGGCCTTGCTTTTGCAGCAAGTTGGAGCGCGCGTTTCATGAATTTTTCATGCATTTGCAAACGCCTTTTTCGCCTGCAGGTATTTCCTGTTGTGCTTAGTGGGTTTTGTTTTCAGGGGAATGGTTTGAGTGACGGCAATGCCGCTGGCTTGCAGTTCTTTTTCTTTGCGTTTGTTGCTGGTCAAAAGCCTAACGCTTTTCACTTGCAGCAGCTTGAGTATTTCTACTGCTGCTGCGTAGTGTCTGTCGTCTTCCTTGAAGCCCAACGCCCTGTTGGCTTGGAACGTGTCCATTCCTTTTTCTTGCAGGGCGTAAGCGCGGATTTTATTGTGCAATCCTATTCCCCTGCCTTCTTGGTCGAGGTAAACCAACACCCCGCCTTTTTTCGAAATCAGTTTCAAAGATTGTTCGAATTGCTGGCGGCAGTCGCATTTTTGCGAGTGGAAGACGTCGCCGGTGAGGCAAGAGGAGTGGATGCGGACGAGGACGTTGCGCTTTCCGCGCACGCTGCCTTTGACTACCGCAAAATGTTCTTTTTCGTCTTTGCTTTTGAATGCGTGGGCGGTGAAATCGCCGTACTGTGTGGGGAGGAATGCGCTGGCCGTTTGCATTTTTTTCTGCCTTTTATAGTTTGCTTAACGCGATTGCGGCTTCGACCGCCCTTTCGCCGTAGTCTTTGGCGCGTGCTTTAGCTTGCTTCCAGCTGGCCCCGGGCCCGATTATGCCGAAGCCGACGGGCTTGTCGTACTGCAGTTCGAGTTCGTGGATGGTTTTCGCTAGTGCAAAGCCTATGACCTCGTCGTGCTTTGTCTCGCCTTTGATTATCGCGCCCAGCGCAGCGACAGCGCGGGTTTTCTTGTCTTTCAACGCTTTTTTTATCGCGAGCGGCATGTCGAAACTTCCAGGCACGCGAACGGTTTTCGTTTTCACCCCGCGTTTTAGGGCGTATTGCACTGCAGCTTTTTCCATTTCTGAAGTTATTTCTTCGTTGAAGTCGGCTGTTATTATTGCAATGCGCATTTTTTCTCACCTTAAAGTTCCGGCGTGCTTGCTTCCTTGTCTCAAGCCTTTCCCGGCGTTTTCAGCAAGCTTTTCGGGGTGCAAGGCGATGTTTATTGCGTTGAGCGCGTGCTTGCTTACCCTGTCTTCCGCAAGTTCAATCAATTCCCTTTCGTTTTTTGCTTCGTTTTCAAAGACGAACGCGCCGAGAATGTGCTTGTTGGTCAAAAGTTGGGCGTAGATTATGCCTAAGGCCGCTTCGTGAGCGCAAGTCTTGTCTATTTCTTGTCTCCCGACCCAGCCGCACGCTATTACGCTTTCGCAACCTTCTTCTTCAATCATTTTCTTGCATGCTACGGGCAGGTCTTTCACGCCCGGTAGAGTTCTTCGGATTATTTCGACGCTTTCGCCGCTTTTTTTTACTGCATTAGCTGCAATTTCGCCCATGTTGATTCTCGCGAAAGTAGTGTCTGCAATCCCAATCCTTATTTTTTTCATTGGATCGCCTCGAAGTCCTTCCCTTCAACCAAAACCCAGCCGTTTTGCCTTGCTTTCGCCTGGATTTCTCCTTGCGAAAGGCTTTTCGCGAAACCGAGCATTTCGCACGCCAAAACCGCGGGGGGCAGTCCTGCGATTTCGCAAAGCTTCACGGTCATTTCAGTATGCCCCCTTCTTTTTTGCAAGCCTCTTGAGACGAGCAAGTGCAGGTGTCCGGGTGTTCGGAATTCTTCGGCAAAAGCTTTCTTGTTCGGCCGGGTTGCGAGTTTGGAAAATTCCCTTGCGGCCAGCGACCTGTCTTCATCCGTCACGCCGGTAAACGCGCTCTTGTGGTTTATGGGTATTGAAAAGGGGGGTGAATCGCCGTAGGGCGTTTTGTCGTAAACGTTTTGCAACCCGCTTTTTTTCAAAGCCTCGGCCAAAAACGGGAGTTCGAGCGTTTCCGCGACTTTTTCGCTAGTCGCAAGGCACATCATTCCGCCCGCCTCGCTTCTCAACAACGCGATTTTTTCTGGCGTTGCGAAGGAAGCGTGCAAGACCAAATCCGCCTGGGCTTCCCTTTCGCCCGAATCGAACAAAGCCAGGAACCTTCCTTTCGCAAGTTCTTGCGCTGCTTTCGAGATTAAAGGGTGTATTTGCATTTCCATTTCCAAGCGCCTGAATTCGTTTTCTCAAATAAACTGCTCTCAAAAACATTTAAGCTTTTACTTGAAAACGAGTTTTTACTCAAAACTGGGTAGTAGGGATTTCTATTTGCACGCTGCCGCCGGTTTTCAGCTTGAGCGCTTTTCTCAAGTATTCTTTTGAAATCACTTCGAGGGTGGAAGCGTCGTGGTGCGTGCGGTCGGGGATTATGACCGCGCCTTCGAGGCTGCCGTTTATTTTTGCCTTGAAGCACTTCGCCCCTCCCAAAAAGCGTTCTTCGTGCTTGAACCCGTCGATTTTTACCCCGTGCATTGCGTGGAGTTTTTCGTTGTTTTCCAAATCTGTTTTTCCGGAAACGCGCAAGTTGAGCGTGCCCGGATAGGGCGTAAAACCGAGTTTTTTTTCAATTTGTTTTTTGTACCCTTCCAAAGCCATGTAGTACGCCCCATCTCCAAATCCTTTGACGACAATGCCTTGGATTTCGATTGTGCCCTCCGCTTTTTCTGCCGCAGTCTTGAGTGAAGCGAGGGTTTTCAACGCGCTGGCGGTCAAGCGATAGCCGGAACGCGTTTTTTCCACCATGCCTTCGTTTTGCAGTTGGGAAAGCCAGCGGGATGCGGTTTGCTGTGATACTCCGAGTTCTCCCGCGGTTTGGCTGGTGGTTTTTTTGCCGGGGTTTTGAGCCAGATTCAAGAGAAGGTTTAAGGGAGAGGGTTTCATCAATTTATTTTGCAGACTCAAGTTTTTAGGCGTTTTTGAAGGGCGGTTAGCGTGGTGCATCTCCATCCTGAAGTAGTGAAAGTCGCTAAAGCCAAGGGGTTCGCCGATTTTACGGAAATTCAAAAAAAGGCGATTCCCGTGATAGCCGAAGGCAAGGACGTTCTCGTGATAGCGCCGACGGGCGTGGGGAAGACTGAAACCGCCGTCCTTCCAATTCTCTCGAAACTTGCAGAAATGCAGGCTGCGCAGGGGAGGTTGGAGGGCATCAGGTGCGTTTACATTACTCCGTTGCGCGCGTTGAACCGAGACATGCTCGAACGCCTTCAATTCTGGTGCAAAATGCTGGGCGTTTCGCTTGCAGTGCGCCACGGCGACACGAAGCAAAGCGAGAGGCAAAAGCAACTTATCGAACCGCCGGTGTTTTTGATTACCACGCCTGAAACGTTTCAGGCGGTTCTCGTTTCCCCGCGCCTTTCCCAGTTTTTGAAAAACGTGCAGTGGGTTGTTGTCGACGAAGTGCACGAGCTTGCAGACTCGAAACGGGGGGTGCAGCTTTCGGTGGGCCTCGCGCGTTTGCGCGAGTTTTCACCCGATTTCCAAACGATTGGGTTGAGCGCGACTGTTGGGAACGCTGAGGAAACGGCGTCGTTCTTGTGTTCCAACGCCGTTGTTTTGAAAGACGATATAGCGCGAAAATTGCATTTGAGCGTGGAAATGCCTGAAACGCCGAAAGGCGTTGAAGCGTTGATAGAGGGAATTGCGGGCGAGACGGTTTCGAAAATCGAGCGCATAAAGGAATTAGTGGATTCGCATAACAAAACCTTGATTTTCGTGAACACGCGTTATACTGCTGAAAGCTTGGCGAATTTGCTTTTCAAAATCCCGGGGTTTGCAGACAAAATCGCAGTCCACCATTCTTCGCTTTCGAAAGAATCGCGCATCGAGGTCGAGCAAGAGTTCAAAAACCCCAAGGGTAAACTAAGAGCGATAGTGTGCACTTCCAGCCTAGAGTTGGGCATCGACATTGGGGCGATTGATTTGGTGATTCAATACGTTTCCCCGCGGCAGGCGAGCCGGCTTGTACAGCGAATAGGGCGGAGCGGGCATAGGGCGAGCTTGATTCCGAAAGGAGTTTTGATTGCTTCCTCGCCTTTAGACGCGTTGGAGTGTTTTGCCGTTGCGCAACGCGCTTTAGAGCGGAAGATAGAACCAGTTTCCATCCCGCGCAATTCTCTCGATGTTTTGGCGCATCAGATTGCGGGCATAGTTTTGGACAAGAAGAGAACTAGCGTGGGCGAAGCTTATGCGATATGCAAGCGCGCTTTTCCTTACTGGAACCTCGAGCTCAAAGATTTTTTGGAGGTGGTGAAGCTTTCGGCGCAATTGAAGATAATAGCTTTCGACGGGGTTGAACTTCAGGAGATGAAGCGAACGCGCTTGTATTACTACCAAAACCTTTCCAGCATTCCGGACGAAAAGCGGTTTTGGGTGCGCGATGCGGCGTCGCGGAAAAACGTCGGGGTTTTGGATGAAGCGTTCGTGAGCGAGTATTTGCAGGAAGGGCGGATTTTCATCACGCGCGGGAGAGCATGGCGAGTGTTGAGCGTCGGGGAGAAGGAAATCGCCGTAGAACAGAGCGGCGACATTACCGCCGCCGTTCCGGACTGGGTGGGCGAGGAGATTCCTGTTCCCGCCGAGATAGCAGAGAGCGTTGCCTCTTTGCTTTCCTCGAAAATAATCGCGGAAAAAGAGCTTGCGGGAAAGCTCGATTCTTTCGTTGAAGAACAATCGAGGCATTTCGTCCCGCGCGTGGGTGAAATCGTTCTTGAAAAGCGCGAAAACTTGGTTTTGGTTCATTGCTACCAGGGGCACAAGATTAACGAAGCCATTGCAAAGGTTGTCTCTCCCCTGCTTTCGAAAGGTTATGCCGTCCGTACCAAGGCTAATGCTTACGGCATTCTTTTGGAATTTCCTCCCAAGCATGCTGTGGAGTTGGGCAAGGTCGCCGAGGTTTTCAGGCAAGTGGGCGGGGAGAAAGTTCAGAAAATCCTCGAGGCTATCCTTCCGCAGACGAGCTTGTTTGCAGTCAAGTTTTCGCACGTGGGCAAGCGTTTTGGTTTCATACGCCGGGACGCGGAATACCGGAGCGTTAGCTTAAAGCGCATTGTGCGCAGCCTTCCGCCCGACTCGCCCGTGCTTCGCGAGGTGTTCAACGAGCTTTACTCGGAAAAGCTGGACGTGGTTGGCGCGGCGAATGTTTTTAGCGACTTGTCTTTCGGAAAAATCAAACTCAAGACTGTCGAAAGCGAGGGGGTATGGTCGCCCGTCGCGCGAGAGTTCTTGTCGTTCGGCGGGTTTAGCGAATTGTTCATTCCTGCAGAGCCCACGGAAAAAATTCTCGAGGCTTTCAAGGAAGAGTTGCTGCAGAAAACACTTCGCCTCAAGTGTGCTTTTTGCGGAAAGACGAGCTTCAAGAAGATTGAAATGCTGGGGTTGGTGTTCTGCCCGTACTGCCGTTCGCAACGCTTGTATCCGTCGGAAGAGGGTTTCAAGGGCGAGCGCATGAAAAAAGAAGCGCAAACCATAGGCACGCTTGTCGCCACGTTCGGAATGCGCGCTTTGATAGCATTGAGCACTTACGGCGTGGGGCCGGAGAAGGCGGCTAGGGTGCTTGGGAGAATGCAAAAAACCGACGAGGAATTCTTTAGGGATTTGCTTGAGGCGCAAAAAACGTTCATTCGCACGAAAAAGTACTGGCGGGCTTGATTTCATACTGCCAGTGCTTTCCTGGTTTTTTCTTCCAAATAATCCCTATACCGCGTTTCAAGCTTTTTCTTTTCTTCTTCAAACAAGCCCTTGAAGACGTGGATTTTTCCGGTCTTCTCGTCCAAAACCGCGTTTGAAATTTGCGGGAGGGCTCCCGTTTTCGGCGCATCGACGGTTTCGATGTGGGTTCCCCAAAGGCGCAATCCTTTTTCGTCTGCACTAACAACTAGCTTTAACTCCGCATTTTCAGGATGTTCTATGACCGCTGCCCGCCTATTCATTCTCTCCACTCTTTAACACGAATTCGTATTCATTGTCAGAAGGGGGTTTTCGCTCTTCAATTTCCTTTTCCCTGACCGCAATGATTTTCGGCTTTTTCATTTTCTTTTTGCCTCGTATTTTTGGGTTGTTTGTTCGTGAATCCCTTTCGCAATCACGTCTGCCATTTCGTCACCCGAGAGACGCTCTGCTTGCATTTTTCTCAAGTCTACTTGCTGCAAATATCCCAAGTTGCTTGGCGCGTTTTCAGTTGCATTCTCCCTTTGACCAAAATTACTTTTGCCATTTCAAACTAGCCTCGGCTTTTTCTTTGCCGTGAGTGCAAAGCTGTTTTCTTCGAACCATTTCGCCGCGTTTTTGTTCAACGGGTCTTTCGGGTTTGGGTTCGCAAGCAAATGCTGCAGTGCTTTCACTATTCCTGCTACGCTCGTGCTCTCGCTCCAGTCGTTGACCAACTGTATGCAAACGCGTCCGTCGTCCTCTCGGATGTTGGGGTGGAATATCGGTGTTAACCAGTATACTTCCACGCTTCCGGGATAAGGAAATTCGCGAAGCAAAAGGATTTGGATGGTGTGTGAGTCTCTTTCCACCACTGCCTCGCCTTGTTTTGCGTAGCCTTTGCCGCGCAGGCTTACGGTGTATTCGGTCTTGTCGGCGTTGGTTTCGAAAGCGTAGCGCGTTGAGCGCATTTCGTCGTACTCGCTTTCCAGCCTGCGTTTCCAAATGTTTTCGGGCAAGAATGCCATTATACTCACGGTGGGGGGGAGGGAAGGACTTTGTTGAACGAAAAAGGACGGAGAACTTTATTTGCCTAACGCTTTCCGCCGGTGGGGTCGGGAATGAGCATGATTTTCGAGCCTTCCGTTAGCCCTGCGTCTGCAACAGTGGTTTCCGGGCTCAGGATTTTGTTGTCTTGAGTTGCGAGCACGAAACGGTCTTTCAGCTGCAGGTTTTCAATAAGCACTTCAAGTACGCTGCCCATGGTGAATTCTGGTTCTACTGCGACAGTAATTTCTTTTCCTGAAGTAGTTTGGACGACTACGATGTTGAATTCGGCCACGTGCGCATCACCTTTTTGGTTGTTTAAAACCCTGAAAGAATTATAAGCGGCATTCGGTTTATTACTGTTGCTCAAGAGGCGTTTGGAAATGAACAAGCCTGTCGTGAAAAAGAAGGGAGACGACGGCTTTGCCGAAGTTTCTTTTTCCGAGTCAGCCCGGGCTTTGGAGGGGAAGGGCGAAGAGCAAGTGGTCGGCACGAACCCGCTGACGCAAAAGCCGATAATAAAGTCTGTAGAGAAAAAGCCGTTTGTGAAAGCGATTTTCGAAAAGCCCGAGAGCGAGGAAGAGCTTATTGCGCAGGATATTACCGTCGCCGAGCTGAGAAAGAGGCAGTTGCACGACATTACGCCCGTTTCCAACGCCCCGCAAGCCGAGGAAAAGCGTGAGTTGTCGAAGGAGGAGGCTGCGGACTTGGCTAGAAAGATTTGGGAAGAGAAAGACAAGAAAAAAAGCTGGCACCACAAGCTCATGGGCCGCTTCGGATTCAAGTAAAAAACCCACTGCAAGTGAAAAAGCGTGTTTGACGTTTATCTGCAGGAAAGCGCGTTCGCGAAAGCGTCAGCCCATTTCAAAGACCACGCTTCAAAGCGTTTGGAGGCGTTGGGGTTCCTGGTCGGAGGGGTTTTCTCGTTCGAAGGCAAAAAGTATGTTGTAGTTGAGGATTATGTAACGGCGGAAAACGACGCGACCGCCGTGTCGGTGCGTTTTTCCAGGAGCGCGTTCAAAGACTTGTCGAAAACGCTTTCGGAAAACGGGGGTAAGGTCATACTGGGCTGGTGTCATTCGCATCCCGGGTACGGTTGCTTTTTGTCGTCGACGGACGTTAGCACGCAAAAAGCTTTTTTTCCCGAGGAATTTCACATCGCGTTGGTTTGCGACCCTTTGAAGGGTGAGTGGAAGGCGTTCAAGCTCGAGGGTGAAGAGTATGGCGAGGTTTCGTTTGCTGTTGTAAGGAAAAAAGTGGTTTGAAATGGAGTCTGGCGGGGACATTATCGGTTTGGCGGAGGAAAAGCCTGTAAAGGCAGAGGCAAAGTCCAGGGCGCGCAAGAAGGCCGGGCGGAGGAAAGGGCCTGTTTTCAAGCTCACGCGATTTGACCGGGATTTGGCTGCGTTGGTGAAAAACGGGGTTACTGACGTTCCGACGATACTGCAGAAAACGGCGTTAGACCCTGAGAATTTCAACGCGCGTTTGAATGTTTTAGTGAAGAAAGGGTTTTTTGTTTTCGACGCGGCTACTCGCTCTACACTTCGCTTGGGTTGGAAGGGTTACAATTTATTCGCCCCCAAGCTCAAAACCAAAATTTCCTTGCCAAAACCGGCCGAACCGCCTGAACAACCACCCATCCAACCTGCGCTTGAAGAAAGGCGCGAGGAAAAAAGGGTTTTCTCTCCTCCCGCAGACACTTCAGTGCAAATTCTTCCAGCGCCCCAAACCACTTCAGACCTTGCGGAGTTGTTGGAGAAAGGCTCGCCTAAGACCGCGCCTCCGAAAACGAGCTTGTTCGTAGAGAGGCAGCAGAAGAAAGAGCCGGAAAAGCGAACTCAGGAAGAGAATGAAAAGCCGACGGACACGGGAAAGGCGTTGATTTTAGAGGGAGTGGAAGCGTGCGAATTGTGCAAGGCTAAATTCAAGCTAAACGTGAAAAATACTGAGCGGGCGAAGTTTGGGCATTGTTTTTGCGGGGCTGCTTTCCACAAAGACTGTTACGAATCGCTTTCCGAGGGCGGCGGGAATTGCGTGCGGTGCGGGCGTAAGCTCAAGCTGATGTTCGACAAGAAAGCGGAAGATGCGGTAAAGGGAATCAAGGATGCTTTCGAGTGATCAGTGCACCGCGCAGCCTTTCTTTTTTCCTATTTCCAGCGTCTTGAACTCGCCCTTCAGCCCGTCGTAGAACAAGAATTTTCCTTCGAGCGTTTCGCCAACGCCGTGCAAAAGCTTGAGGAACTCGTTTACTTGCAGAGAGGCTGTTATGGACGCGCTCGTCGAGAGCGCTGGCATTTTCGGGTCGAGAAAATCGAGGGTTTCGCCGACGCACGAGTATTTCTTCCACAAGAGTTTGTAGTCGGCTTTGCCAAACCCGCACTCGAGGCAAGGCGAGGGTGCGCGTATGGTTTGCACGCGCCCGTTGAAGCCGTTGATGCCACCGTCGATGAACGGCATTTTTCCGTAGGCTTGCGCGTTCAAGTGCATTCTCGCGGCGAGATTGTCGAGGCAGCCGAACGCAAAGTCGAACTTTCCGAAAAAACTTTCTTCCGCCAGTTCGATCATTTTCGTTACGGCTTTGACGTTCGCGTTTTGGTTGATTGTCTTCGCCTCTCGAGCCAAAACTTCGGCTTTCAACGCCTTTTCCTCGGCGTCTTTTTCGGTGAAGAAAACGCATCGGTTGAGGTTTGCCTTGACGATAGTGTCGTGGTCTACGACGGTGACGTCGTTAGCGCCAAGTTGCATTAGCAATTTTACAACTTCGTTTCCCAACGCCCCGCATCCGACCACAAGAAGGCGAGCGTTGGAAACTTTGTCTTGGTTCCATCCCGCTATGCGCTTTTGCCTGTCGAAAACGTCTTCGTCTACGCCCATGTTTTCACAATTGTTTTATTCGATTGTTTCGGTTAAATACTATTTATGCCAGTAATTTTTTATTCCACTGTCGACAAGGCCAGTTCCACCATCGCCAGCGTTTTGAAGGAAAGCTTTGGCTTTGAAGAGAAAGGGCACGTTGATTTGGGGGAAAGACTGCTGCCGGTTTTCGTGTCGGGTAAGGTGCAGTTGGTGGAGCTCGACTGCATGCTTTACGCGACGGATTTCTTGCGCGTTTTTTTCAAGAGCGACTTGTTCGTTTTCGCCTGCAGGCACAGTTCGGAGAGCGGTACGCCGTGTTATACGGTGCACGCGCCGGGAAACTGGGGCAGTGAAACGCCGTTGGGCGGAAACGAAAGCGAACTGCAGCTTACCAGCGCAAGGGCTTTGGACTTTCTTTTGCAAAAGTTAAAGGAACAAAGCGAAATGCCTGTTTTCCGCGAGGCTACTCATCACGGCCCGACTTCGCTTGCAGTGCCAACGGTTTTTGCCGAGTTGGGTAGCGGCGAGAAAGAGTGGGTGCAAACGCGTTTGGCCGAGCCTGTCGCCAAAGCAATCGTTGACTGCTGCAGCTCGTGGAAAAGCGTTTCAAAGCCTGTTGCTTTGGGTTTCGGGGGAACGCATTACGGCAGTGCTTTCGAAACACTGCCTTTCGCGTTTTCGCATATAGCTTCCAAGCATGCTCTCGAGTACATTGGCGATAAAATAGTGGAACAGGCTGTTTCTAAGACGGCGGAGAAAGTCGATTGTGCTTTTTTGGACTGGAAGGGCTGCAAGAAAGGACAGCGTGCCAAGCTTATAGCCGCGTTTGAAGCGAGCGGTTTGAAGTGGGAGCGGGTTTAAAACTCGGAGAGGGTTTTTTGCCTTAAAACCGAGCTTTTTGCTAAATAGTTTTCAACCGGCACCTTGAGCTTGGCCTTCAAATGTTCTAACGCTTCTTTCGCTGAAGCGAATTTCAGCGGTTGTTTTTTGAAAGCTCCTTCTACCCCCGTTCTCACCTGCCACACGCCTAAAGGCACTTTGTAATCCTCGCTTATTTCCCGAAAAACGACGCTTCTCGCTTGCCTTCGCATTTTCCACAATGCTTCAGCCACTCCAAAACGCCCGGCGTAATACCCTCCTCCCTCGCTCTCCGCATAGTCGCTGCGCCCTTCGAAAGGCTCGTATTCGTGGGCTATTGTTGTTTCGGTTTTCCAATCGCTTCCCGGCGACCAGGCTTCGAATTGTTCGAACTCCCACGCCCCCGGCAGCAAAAGAATTTCGTAGTGGTTGTCGAAGTGCTCGTGCGAGTAAAGCATTACCGAGTCGATTTGCGAGCTTTCTTTGACTTTCTCGAGATAGTGGTCTGCCAGAATGGTGTCCGTTCCAGTAATGCTCCAGCGCGTGGGAACGAGTTTTTTCTTTTCTCCCAACACTCCCGCGCTCAAGAGCTTTTGCATGTAGTAGTAATCGAAGCCGGATTTTACGAGTTCGGGAATCGCGTCGCGCACCTTGATTTTTTCTTCCGCCAGCTCGTCGACTTTCTTTGGGATAACTGGGTTTTCAGTCAAACGCATTGTTTCCATCGCGCCCGCAGGGCCCATTGGCGCCGTATATGCTGAGAAAGAAAGGTGGAACTGGGGTTTTTTTGTGAAAGTAACTTCCATATCCACCGGTTTTTGCGCCAAAACTCCCAACTGCATTTCTTCGAGCAGTGCGGAGGAATGCTTTACGGCGTGTTTTTTCATTCCGCGCGCCATGCTCGCGCGCAATTCAATAATCTGCTCGTAGGACAGCGAAGTCCATTTCGCGGGCGAGTCGGAGAGCGAAGGGTCTATCGTTTCGTCCACGCTGACGAGAGGGCCGACGAAAACGTTCGGGTAACCCGCCCTGCCAATGAAAACGTTTGGCGGTGAAGGGCCGAAAACCACGTTTGAAAGCGGTTTTTTGGCGAACTGCACGCTGATGTTCTTGATGTGCTGGAAATAGGTTTTGTCGGCTGAATTTTTCATCTACAATAGCCTGCTGTTGTTGTTTTTATTTTTGAGCAGAGTGGCTTTCCAGTGTTTTAGCCGGAAGCATCTATGGTCTTTTTTGCATTTCGAGTATCCTGTTCATGTTGGCTAGTGTTACTTCAATCCTGTTTTCTGTGGGGTTGTGCCGAGGGTGAAAACCCCACGTGTGCCCGTAGGATTCTTCGTCAATGAGCTCGTCGGCAACCTTCCTAATTGCATGCAGCAGGTCTTCTACCCTTTCCTTGTTTTTTCCCAGCCGCAGTTCCAATATGGACTCGCTTTCGAAATGGTGCGGGACGATTTCGTGGTGCGGCAGTCTGGCTTCCAGCTTTTTTTTGAAGTCTTCCGCCAACAGCCTGTATGTGAATTCCATGAAAAACTCCAATCGAAATAATGCGTGTTTTTGTTTAAATTGAATACAGGAAGCGGGGGGTTCAATAGTGGAAGCGGCAGTTTTTTAAACGAAAATCGGGTTGGGATTAGTCCCAAAAAGCTTCGGGCGCGCGTGGGATTAGAGCAGTGTGCCTTTGCTCGAGGGGTGTGGGTGTAGTGGAATGTGTATTGGAGCGGACAGCTTGCTCCATGCGCGTTAGAGGTGGGTTGGCTTGGCTAAGGCATTCGCGTTGTTTGAAATGGATTTCTTGCTGCGCTCTGTCGGCGCACAGCGGGTTGACGAGAACGCGAGCCGAAAGCTCGCCGAAATTTTGGAGGATGATGGAAAGGCGATTTTGCATAAAGCGCGAATCTTGGCGAGGCACGCCGGGCGCAAGAACATTACCAAGAAGGACGTGGCGCTTGCCGCAAAATGCATCGAAGAGGAATCGTGAATTCATGCTAATCCGAGCACCGGTGGGTTGAAATCGAATTCTGGGTTGCTTGGGTTGCGGCCGCGCTCTGATACTTCCCCTCTCTCAGAAAGTTGAAAGAGCGCGGCCGGAGTTTTTTTTATTTCGAAACTATTTCCAACTGAACTTGAATCACTTCTTTTGCTTTTTTTAAGAATTTCGTTTCAGCCTCGCGGGTTGTTGCAATGGTGCATCCTGCTGCAATCGAATGCCCTCCCCCCAAGCCGCCCGCTGCTTCCCCTGCCTTTCGCATAACCTCGCCCAAATCTAGTCCTTTCTCAACAAGCGTTTTATTCGCCCTTCCGGATATTTTCGTTTTCCCTTCCTCGTCGAAACTAAACGCGATGATGGGCTTGTTTCTTTCCACCATTCCTGAGTTGAAAAAACCGCCTGCGACTATGCCGATGACGCTGTCTGCTATTACCCCCCGCGCGTCGAGGAAGTAGAAAACGCCCAAGTCCATATTCTGTTTTTTTGCGTATTCCAATCCCGCCTTGATTTGCCTGCGGTGTTCAGCGAGAATGGCTTTGGCCTCCGCGTACGCGCCTTGTTCGTGAAGGCAAACGCGCACTCCCAACGCCGCTTGCTCGTGCCGCCCGCAGGCGTTTAACAGCGTGGAGAATTCTAGCGCGTCGCGCAACTCGCTTTTTTCGGGCTCGTGCATGAACAAGTACACGTCCCCCACCATGGTCTCAAGCACGTCGTCTTCCAACCCCTTTTCCTTGCCGTATTCTATCAAGGCGGATGCAAGTTTCTTTCGTTGCATTGCATTCAAGTCGTAGTAGCAGAGCCACTCTCCGTTTTTCTTTATTGGAATGCCGTTTTCCTGCAGGAACAGCGCGCAGGCTTTCTCGTTTCCGCTCAATCCCGGAATGAACGGTTCTGTCGTATAAGTGAGGAACCAAACTAATGGTTTTGAAACGCGCCCGAAAATGCGCAAGTCCTTGTTGACGAAAACGTGCCCTTTCTCCGCGCCTTCCTCGACCATCGTGCGGTTCAGCCCAACGAAGCCGCTTTGGGCGTAGTCTTGCAAATCGCCGCATGCGCCTACTATGCCAAGTTGCGTGATGGTGCGCTCGCCTAAATGGCGGAAGCAGAAATACGCGGTCGAGGCAGAGCATAATTCCGTGGTCCCGTCTATGCCGTAATCGTGCGGGTTGCACATCAAGACGCTTTCCTTTGGTTCCTCGGGCGCAGGGTGGTGGTCTATCAGCGCTATTTCCGCGTCTATAGAATTCACGAGCTGCATTTGCCCGCTGCCAATGTCCGTGAAGATTATTTCTTTCCTGCCTTGGAACAGCTCTAGCGTTTTTTCGTCGAAGCGCTTTACCACTTGCATTTCGAAGGGAATTCCCTTTTGCTTCAATGCAAAGGCGACTATCGCACCCGAGGAAATGCCGTCCGCATCGTAATGGTGTACGAGCAAAGGGTTTTTCATAGCCTGGATTTTGCCGGCCGTTTCTTCCGCCCTTTGAAAAAACCCCTCTTCGTCCCTTTCTTTGCTCATCTTTTCACCAGCCTGCGTGCGGATAAGGTTTATTTTCCCCAACGCTTTTGTTTCTTTCGCATACCCATGTCGAGAATTTCGCAGAAGAATTTCGAGCGCATAGCCGAGAGCGTGCTTCGCGTTTTGTACGACTCTTTTCCTATTGCTTTGTCGACCACTCAAGTGGCGCAGGAGTTGGCGAGGGACAACGAGTTTATCGGCAGGGTGCTGGAGTTTTTGGAGAAGAAGGGGTATGTGCAGCGAAAGGCGAGGGAAAACAGGGTCGACTGGCTTTTGACGAGAGGCATGAAGGCGCAGTACGACAAGCTCGTTTGATTCCCCCCTTCAAATTCTTACGGTTTCTCCGAGGTTTGGGGCTATTACTTCCACTCCGCGCAGCTTTCGCCCGAGTTCTTGTGCGAATTCTTCGCACTTGCTCGCTTCGCCGTGCTGGACGAATACCCTTCGCAGTCCCCGGATGCTGCGCGCGAATTCCACGAGTTCCTTGTGGTCGGAGTGAGCGGAGAATTTCGCTTGCGTGACTTTTAGCTTTACTTCAATCTTTTCGCCGTCGATTTCTATTTCGTTAGCCCCGTCTAAAAGCTGGCGTCCGCGGGTGCCTTGGGCTTGGTAGCCTACTAAGATGAGCTTGTTTTTCGGGTCGCCCGCCAGTTTTTTGAGGTAGAACAGCACGGGCCCGCCGTTGAGCATTCCGCTTGTCGTTACAATCACGCACTTTTCCTGTTGCAACACGTCGCTTCGGTCTTTGCGTTCGGGCGCCGTGTAGTATTCGCATTTGAACGGGTCGTCGTCGCTAGTCAAAATGCGTCGTTTGACTTCGTCTTTCAGGTAAATTGCATTATGCCTGTAAATTCTCAATGCCTTTTTGACCATTCCGTCGAGGTAGACGGGCGTCGGGGGGAGCATCTTTGACTTTAGGTAATTTTCCAGAGTGAATAGGATTTCTTGCCCGCGGCCTATCGCGAAAGAGGGAATTATGACTTTGCCGTTGTGGTCGAGCGTTTGCTTTACTTCCTTGACTAGCGAGGCATAGATTTCCTTGCTTGAAAGGTGTTGGTCCGAGGTCGAGCCGTAAGTGGATTCGATTATGAGCGTGTCGGCGTGCAATCCTTTTTTTGCACCTTCCAAAAGTCTCGTTTCCCGCGTGTTCAAATCCGCAGTGTAAAGGATTTTGTGTCCCGAATCCTCAACAAGCGTCATGGCGCTTCCGAGGATGTGCCCCGAGTCGAAAAACGTGATTTCGTCCCTGCGCTTTTCGTATTCCAGAACCTGGATGTTTTTCAAAAAGTGGTTCAAGTCTTTTTGCGTGTAGGCGTGCGTCGCCTTTTCTATGCCTAAGTAGTCTGAAAGCAGCAATTGCACCAAATCGCGGGTGGGCTTTGTCATCCAGTATTTCCCGCGATATCCTTTTGCAGTTAGCGAGGGCGCGTAGCCCGAGTGGTCCAAGTGCGCGTGGGATATGATTACCGCGTCGAGCTTTCTCGCGTCACGTTCTTCGACGAGAGGGTATTCTTCGCTTTCTCCGCTTATTTTCAGGCCGCAGTCCATTAGGTAGCTGCGCCTTCCTTTCACCATTATGGCGCTCCTGCCGACTTCCTTGGCTGCGCCGAGAAAACTTATTTCCATTTTTTTTTCACAACTCCGTTAGCCTGTGCAGTATGCCTGCAGTCAGGCTTTTTTTTTGAAATTCTAGAAGACGGCTTTGGGGTTTGGGGAATTCCCTCGCCGGGTTTTCTCCACGCCCCAAAAGCCGCTTTTTAAACTTCAATTACGATTTTATTTGCCTTCGGGGTGTTTTTATTGGTATCTAGCGAAGGGGGGGCGTATAGCGTAGTGAAGTGCGGCTTATGGCTTTGAATGATTTGATTGAACAGCTGCGCGCGAGGCGCTTGAGCGAGGTTTCAGCGAAGAAAACGCATAGGAAAGAGCGTCCGGCTCAAAAGCTGGCTGAACCGGTTCAGGGTGCTTCGGACAGGATTCGTGCCGAGGTGTACAAACGGATTTTGGAGCGTTATGCCGACACTGTCGGGCTAATGGAAGATAAGACCATTCCCGAGCTTAAGGCGTTGGTGAACCCCGAGGATGAGGCTGTCGTGAGGGTAAAGCAAACGATTTTCGAGGGGTTGAGGGGTGAGAATGCCGGGTGGGAGTATTCTTTTGAGCGGGATTTTCCGGCTTTCTTGAAAGCCGCTTTGGGCTACTGTTTTTCGCTCAAGCCGGTGAATGCGGATTTGAGCGTTTCTTATTGGCTGAAGCCGAGCGAAATCGTGGAGTTGGGTGCGGCAGACCCTTTCGACAGGGCGATTTTTCTTTGCTCGCTGTTGGAAAGCGCGGGTGGAAACGCGCGCGTGCGCGTGCTGGAGCTGGAAGGAAGCGCCAAGCACGCGGTTGTTTTCTCGCAATTGGGGGACGAGATTGTTTTGCTTGATCCTTCTTGCTCTGGCGAGTTTGAGTTAGGCTCTTCGGAGAAAGATGTTTTGCAAAAGCACGCGTTGGAGGGGAAGAAGATAGTTAAGAGCTTGTACGAGTTCAACAATTCCGAGTATTCGGATTTCGAGGAGTAGCCGCTCAGATTTTCTTGAGTTGTTTGAGAAACCGGGCGTGGATGCTTATGGTTTCGTCCAAGTGTTTTTCAAGGCCGCGCTTTCCTGAAAGCAAATCCTTGTGAATGCGGATTTCGTCGTGTATGTGGCGCTTCCACGCGTCTATGAACTTGTGCAGGCGCTTTTCCGCGTTCGGAACGCGAATTTTGATGGTTATGGCCCGCGTTTTTTTGCCCTTGCCTTTGAATCGTTTCATGGTTGCTTTACGCAAGGGGCGTTTTTATGCGTTGCTTTTTTAAACCCCGGCGCGCAGATAAATACCGTTTTTTTTTTTTTGTTTTAAGCGCAAACCATGACTTTGGAACTTAAGGTGGTGTTTCTTTGAAGGCTCAAGACTTGACTAAATACGAGCGGGCGCGCATTGTCGGCGCGAGGGCGTTGCAGCTTGCTATGGGCGCGCCGCCTTTGGTGAAGGCTGCGAATACCATCAGCCCGGTGAAGCTGGCGCAGATTGAGTTGGAAAAGAACGTAATACCCTTGTTTGTAGTCCGCCGTTCTTGAGATTTTCTATTCGTAGCGCAACGCAACCGCGGGTTTCAGCGAAGCTGCTTGCCTCGCGGGCAGCACGCCTGAAACAGTCCCTATTGCGAATCCGAACAGCAGCGCGCCGATCACCAGCTGGGGGCTTATTATTGCGATGAACGTGCTTGCTGAGAGCGCCTGCTGTACTATCGCCTCGGCTATTTTGCTCAACGCTATTCCTATAGCCACGCCCACGAGTCCGCCCATGAGCCCGAGCAGTCCGGATTCGAACAAGAAAAGCAGGGTAATGTCGGAGTTGCGCGCGCCCACCGCTTTCATCAAGCCTATTTCCTTAGTTCTTTCCACAACGCTGGTGTACATTGTGTTCATTATGCCTATGCCGCCGACTAACAGGGATATTGCGGCTATGCCTACAATTACGCCTTGCACTACTGCGAGGACGGTTGCGAAGCTTTGGGCTAGTTGTTCTGACGTTTGCGCGACGAAGTCTTCGCTTCCTTTCCCGACGTTCCTGTGCTTGCGCAGGTTTTCGGAAACCGCGTTGGCGACTTTTTCCGGCGACTCGCCTTTTTTGACGCGCGCCATGATTATGGATTCGAGCTTAGGCTTGTTTGTGAGCGCGCGTGCTTCATCGCCGTTCATGTAAATAGCGTCGTCGTCAAAGCGGCTTCCGCGGGTTTTGAGTATTCCCACGACTTTGAAGTTCTTGCCTTCTATCTTCAGCGTTTCCCCCACGTAAATCTTGCGCTTGAACAGGCCGTCGGAAGTGTAACTGCCTATCACGATGGCGTCTTTGTCGTTGGTCTTTAGCGTGCGTCCTTCCGACACTTCAATATTCTGCCCTTCTTCCACGAGCGCGCGGCTTTCGTCTTCGGGCAGGCCTAGGAGGAACGTGTTTTTCTCTTCCTTCTTGTATTCGGCCTTGACGCTTGAAAAGAGCATTCCGCCTGCTTCCTGCACTCCGCGTGTTCTGGCTACCACGCGCAAGTCGTCGGTGGTGAGCGGGTTGGGGAGCGTGGCGCTTACGAATGGCGAGGCGGCGAACCCGTTGAAGCCCATGACGGTTATCTTGTCCGCGCCGATGCTGGAAAACTGGCCTACGACCACGTTTTGAAGCCCGTCTCCCAGAGCCATTAGTGCGACGACCGCGGTAATGCCGATGAAAATGCCTATTACCGTCAGGAGGCTGCGCAGCCTTCTTTCTTTTATGTTGTTCAAGGCGAGCTTGAACAGGTGCAAGACTGCTACCATCGGCTTTCCGCCTTTTTCAGAGTTTCACTTTCTTTCGCACGTAAAACCAGTATATTCCGAACGCGATTGCTGCGATGACTATGACGAAAAACCAGTTGATTCCTTGTTTGGGTTCGAGGCCGAGTTTGAAAATCTCGTCTTCGGAATAGATTTTAATCTCGACGTTTGCCTGTTGCGTGTATTCCTTGTTGTTGGCGTCTCGGTAGGTCATTTGCAGGGGGAGGAAAGCGGCTTTTTCCGCGTTGTTGACGTAAAGCCTGTATTCTACGGTGTCGAAGTCGTCGGAATCTAGGTTTCCAACGTAGAATTCCTTGGGTTCGACCACTTTTACTGTTGCAGTGTCCGACGCCCTCACGTTGAGGAATTTCGCGTCGCTCAGCCCGCGGTTGACTACCTTGACTAAAACCGTCCCTCCGGTGTTAGCGCGGATTATTTCGCTGTCGTCAACGAACGCTTCCAGGACGGGCTTGGAGTTGAGGATTATTCCGACCGTTTCGTTGAGCGCGTAGGCGTTGCCCAAGTAGTCTTTGAACGAGATTTTGATGGGGATTTTGTAGGCTTTAGGCACCGCGTCAGCGAAGGAGACGAGCTTGAAGGAGACGTCGTACTCCTGGTTTCCGGAAATAACTTGCATGTTTTTTTCGGTTGCGCTTTCGATTGGCGCGAAGGGGAGGGTTTCGCTCGACAGCTCGAGCTTTATCGTGACGTCGCGCACGGGCGTGGAGGCGATGTTTTTTACGTGCACGGTCATGGTTCCTTGCGAGCCTGGTTCTATTTCGTAAGGGTCGATGGTTATCTTGTCTATCACCAGGCTTTTGGCTTGGGCTTGTACCGAAACCAGGATTTCTGCTTCAATCCAGTCGGTTTCCCTGGTTTTGCAGGCGAGTTTCAGCTTGTTGTCTCCGAGAACCGCTCCTGAGTCCACGCGCACTTTGTACTTCAAAACGAAATTCTGGCCAGCGCCGAGCGTGCCTATTTCGCGCGTCGGGTTTTCATTAGAGTCGAGGGAAAACGGGTATTCCGGCCTGAGCTCGCATTGTATTGCGTTCGCCTGGGCTTTGTTGTTTTCGACGCTGAAGTAAACGTCGACGTACTGTCCAGGGACTGCCGGGTTGGGCAGGTACTGCAGTCCGCTGAGCGCCAGCGTGCTTCCAAGCCCTTGCGTTTCTGCGCTTGCGCTTGCGGCGATTACAGCCAGCAAAATCGGGATTAAAAGGATTTTTCCGAATTCCATTCCAACCACCCCTCAATTTTCCACTAGCCCGTCCTTTATTTTCACGATCCTGTGGGCTTGCCTTGCGACTTCCTTCTCGTGAGTCACGATTATCACTGTTTTTCCTTCGCCGTTGAGTTTTTTCAGCATCGCTAGTATTTCCGCGCCTGTTTTCGAATCCAAATTGCCAGTGGGCTCGTCGGCGAGAATGACTTCCGGTTCGACAACCAGCGCCCTTGCTATTGCAACTCTCTGCTGCTGTCCGCCGGACAGTTGCGTGGGGCGGCTGTAAAGCTTGTCGCCCAAGCCGACGGCATCCAAGATTTTTTTCGCGCGTTGGTTGCGTTCGCTTTCGCTCGCGCCTTGGAACACCAGAGGCAAAGCCACGTTTTCCAGCGCGGTCAGCGAAGGAATGAGGTTGAACTGCTGAAACACGAAGCCGATTTTCCTTCCGCGCAGTTGGGCGAGGTCGCTTTCGCTCATTTTGGTTATGTCGTTGCCGTCTAGGTAGATTTTGCCGGACGTGGGCAAATCCAGGCTTCCGACCATGTTCATGAGCGTTGTCTTTCCAGAACCGCTCGGGCCGGTTATCGCGACGAACTCGCCTTTCTTTATTTTCACTGAAACGCCCCTCAACGCCGGAACGCTTACCGTTCCAAGCTGGTAGGTTTTCGCGGTTTTTTCCAGTTCTATTATTGAACGCATTTTTTTGCACCCTAAACCCGGAAGGCAAAGCCGAGGCTCAATAATCTCTATTAAGTCTCAACTACATTATTACTGGTGGTTTAAAATGCAATTCTTTCAGCAGCTGGGCAACCTGGATTGTTTTTTCCTGGCGAAGGAAATGGCCGATTCGTTAGAGGGAAGCTTTTTCGAAAACTTTTACGATTACGGCGGGGGGGTTTTCCGCCTGCGTTTTTCAAAACAAAGCATTTTGCTGGATTTGAGGGGCTTCGCTTTCGTTGCCGGGGGCGGCGCGTTTCCCGCCCCCCCGAAACAGCCTTCTTCGTTCGCAATGCTCTTGCGCAAGAGGCTTTCTTCCGCCAAGCTTGAGGACGTAAAGCAGCTTGGTTTCGACAGGATTTTTGAATTTGCGTTTTCTTCCAAACAATTTGGAGCGCAGTTCGTCGTAGTAGAGCTTTTCGGAAAGCAGGGGAATTTGCTTTTGCTCGACTCGCAAAGGCGAATAATTCAGCCTTTCAAGCGGGTTTCGTACTCAGCGCGTTCGCTTGCCGCTGGCGAGGATTATGCCCTGCCCCCTTCGGAAAAAAAGCATCCTCTTGATTTGAAAGATGGGGATTTGCAAGGCAAGGGGAAGGTGGTTTCCTTTCTTTCAAAGCAGACTTCCCTCGCGCCTTTCTATCTTGAGGAAGCGTGCGCCCGCGCAGGCGTGGCTTTGAATGCGAATGTTGAAAGCCTCGGGGAAGGCAAAAGCGGGCTTTTGAAGGCTATGGCGTCGTTGTTTGAAAATCCCGCGCCTGCAGTGTTCTTCAAGGGCGGTAAGCCTTTTGCTTTCTCGAGCGTGGCTTTGAAAAAGTTTGAAGGCGTGGAGAGCGTTGCGGCAGAATCTGTTTCGCAGGCGGTGGCTTCCTATTATGCTTCTCTAGAAAAAGAGCGGCCGAAACCCTCGGGGGATTTGGAATTTCAGCTGCAGATGCAGGAGGACGCCGTAAAAGGCTTTGAGGCAAAGGCGGTTGAGCTGCAGTCGGCCGGAAAATGGGTTTTCGAAAACAGGGTTTTGGTTGGGGAATTGCTCGCCGCCGTGAAGGACAAAGGCGCGTTGCAGTCGGTCGCGCGAAAACACGGGCTGAAAGCCGGCGTGAAAAAACAGTTTTTGGAGATAGAGCTGCCCGAGTCGGGTTTTGGAAAAAAGAATTGAGCCGTTTGCGTTTTTAGAACTGTTCGCTTTGTTCCATGCTCAAGTTGCGCCTGTCGACTACCATTACGTCCTTGACGTCGAGCACCGAAGAGTAGGGTATTGAAACGATTCCGCCGGAAGCGCGCGCGCGTCCGGACATGCTTGACTCGGGATTGGGTTCTAGCAAAACGCTTTCCAGTTTTCCGGTAAGCTCGTTAACGTCCAAGTCTATTACCCTTCCGAGCTCTTCCCCGTCGGTTGTTATGACGCGTTTTCCAGCCAGTTGTTTTGCGATAGCGTATTTGACCATGTTTTCACCTTTTCATAGCGTTTGCGAGTGCAATTCGTTAAAGGCTACAGCCCTTTTTAAATTAAAAAGCTTTTCTTTCCCGCTTTTTAGGGGTTTTTTTTGCATTGGTTAAAAAAGGCTTGAGGGTTAAGTTTTTTGGTGGTTCGCGATGAACGTAAAGGACGAGGTTTTGAGCGTAATTGACGCTTTGAAGAAAGCGGGTTTCAACCCCGTCGACGCCGTTTTCGAAGGCGCGGTTGGAGTCAAGGAAGACACCGTTCTCGAGTGGGTGGGAAAGCTGGACGAAAAACAGCTGGTTTCCGGAGTCATCCGCGTTATTTACACGACCGACGGTCAGAACATTCGCTTCGTTGAAATTCCCGTCGGCCAGCAGGCGCCGCCTGAAGAAAAATAGGCTTTCAGACTCCCGCGAGAATCCTGAACGAATCCCTCAGCCCAGGCCCGAGGCCGAGGATGGTTATCAAAAGCAAGACGTAATTCTTCTCGTCCTGCTTTATGTTTTCCCTTCGCACCAATTCCACCACGACCAGCGCGAAAACTATTTTCACTGCCAAGAATGCCCACGGGCCGCCGAACAAGTCGAAAATTGCGTTGCCGACGATGTGTTGTTCGCTATAGCCGAGGAAGCTAACGCCTACGAAAGTCGCGCTTCCATCCAGCGCTTGCGCGAAAACCGTGCTTTTCTCTTGGAACGAAGCTTGCAACCCCTGTTTTTTCCGAAACCACGAAAATGCAATAAGGATTGCGGCTGCGGCTATTGCGATTGCGGCGAATGCAAGCGGGTTTTGCATTTGCGAGAGAGTTGGCGCGGAGGTTATGGCTGAAGCGACCGCAAGGGCGACTCCGAAAGCCATTACCGCCCTGTAAAATTTCTCTCCGGTTCCATACGCGATTCTAGCGGCGGTCATGGCGAAAGCGAGCAAAATGAACGTCAGGACGTAAATGCCTGGCGTCACGAACGGAAAGAGCTTTACGCCCCATATTTCCACCACTCGCGGCGTTACGCCGGCGTCTTCGCTTATGCGCAGCGCGCTTCCGAACACGACGAACGGCAAAATCGCCTTGAAAAAACTCTCGTTTATTTCAACTCCTGTTTTCTTGAAAATCTTGTAGAGCGCGTAGACCGCAATTATGGCGATTATGGCATACGCTGTCGTGTTGTACACGTTGTAAGGCGCGTAGCTGTTCGGGTAAATAATTGGGTTGATGAAATACTCTTGAATAAAATCGGCCATGTTCTAATTTTCTTTCAAGGGTTTTTAGTATGCTTGCTTTGAAGGTGGAAAAGCGCTTTGCCGAAAACGCGAAGCAGGAATTGCTCGAGAAAGGCGCTTTCGCGCGCGGGTTCGGCGTGAAGCGCGACGAGAAATTCGTTTTCTTTCCAGTTTCCAAGCGTGTTAGCGTGAGTGTAAAGCATTCTTTCGTAAACAAGGTTTTCGACGCGATAGAAAATCCGAAGCCTTTGAAAGCGCTTGCTCGCGGCGCACCGTCTTCGTTCGACCTTGTGGGCGACATAGCGATAATCGAAACTCCGGCGAATCGCTCGCGATGCAAGTATATTGCAAAAAGGCTTTTGGCTTCGAACAAGCGCATCAAGACTGTTTTGCGCAAGGCGAGCGGGCGCAAGGGGGATTTTCGCTTGCGCGATTACGAGTGGCTGGCTGGGGGAAGGAAAACGCTTACGTTGCATAAGGAAAGCGGGTGTGTTTTCAAGGTGGATTTGGCTAAAGCGTATTTTTCCCCGCGTTTGAGCGCTGAGAGGCTGCGCGTCGCTTCAAAAGTGAAAAACGGAGAGAACGTTTTGGTTTTGTTTGCAGGCGTTTCGCCTTTCGACATTGTAATCGCCAAAAGAAAAAAAGTTTTGGTCAAGGGTGTTGAGCTGAACCGCGCGGCTTCGAAGCTTGCAGAGGAAAACGTCAGGCTCAACAAGCTCGAAGGCAAGTGCGAGGTTATCAACGGCGAAGCCGGCGTTTACGCGAGAAAACTGGGGAAATGGGCGGACAGAATAGTGATGGTTTTTCCGAAAGGCGCGCACCGTTTTTTGGATTTGGTTGTCGGTCACGCGAGGAAGGGATGCATAGTACACTATTACGACGTGGGCGGCGAGAGAGAAGGCTTTTTCGCGAAAGCGTTGGAACGGATAGAAAAAGCGTGCTTGAAAAACAAGAGGAAATTCCGGGTCCTGTCTAAGCGAAAGGTTCTTCCCTACGCGCCGAGGGTTTTTACGGTCGCAATCGATTTCAAGGTGTTGTGAACCGTTGCGGAAAAAAACTATTTTCCGTGCAGAAGGTTGATGAGCGCGTCGATGCGCTTGTTCATGTACTCCAAATCGACTTTGGAATTGTTGCTTTCTTGCAGTTCGCGAAAGTCGCTCTTCAAGCTTTGCGCCTGGAATTCGAGGGAAGCGGTTTTGTCCTGGATTTTCTTGTGCAAGTGCCTGTGTTCCTTGCGCACTTTGTATAGCGCGCGTGCGAATAGAACTGCGGACAGTAATGCTAGCCCCGCTAGAAACGCTGTGAAAGCATCCAGTTCCATGTTGTGGGTCACGCTTTGGCTTTGACTGCCACGAGTTTTTTTTCCGCCTTCCTTATCTTGTCTTCCAATTGGGCTAGAGAGGCTTGGCCGTGCTGTTTTTTCCGCAGCGCCCTTTCTTCCGCCTTGACTTGCGCGAGTGTTTTTTCGGCTTCGCTGAGCCTGGCTTCGAGCGAGGAATAGCGCATTGCAATCTCCTCGCGTTCTTTCTGCAAAAACCACGCTCCTGCTGAGGCCGAAGTGAAAATGAGGCCGAAAGAAAAGTTGGCCAGTAGCGGATCCATGAGAGTGAAAACGAATCGCGTGCTTAAAAAGATTGTTTTTCACAATTTTTGCATGAAGGCTTTGGTTGGAATGCTTAGGGAGGAGGGCTTGCATCATTTTTATGCTTTCAAAGACGGCGGCTGGACAACTGCAATTTCCTTAGTTTTGCGAAAACCCGAATTTCCCCACGAGCCAGTTCCTCAAAAATTAAACGCGCAGCAAGCCGCGTTTTGGCTTCACGAACGACACTCGAGTCGCGTTTTAAAGCAAATCGCCTATTCTTTCTCGAACCGCTTTCAGCCGAACTTCGTAGAAGTTTCTTTAGAACACCTCGGTCCCGAAGGCGAGGAAAAGGAATTCGAATCTCCTGCTTGCATAATGCTTGCTGCTGCGTCTGCTGAGGACTTGA